>JBOHPM010000363.1:0-3934 GCA_050731715.1 Candidatus Rokuibacteriota bacterium | reverse complement strand
TTCGGTCCATGCCCTGCGGCTGCTCGGATACTCCGACGACCATCCCCTCATCCGGGGCCAGCTCAAGGAGATCGAAGCCCTGGCCGTCGAGACGGCCGACGAGATCCACTACCAGCCCTGCGTGAGCCCGGTATGGGACACCGCCCTGACCGTCTATGCGCTGGTGGATAGCGGGCTCGCCCCCGATCATCCCGCCCTGCGCCGGGGCGCTGACTGGCTGTTGGAGCGGCAGGTGCTGGTATCTGGTGACTGGCAGGTGAAGCGCCCGTACGTGCGCCCGGGCGGCTGGCCGTTCCAGTACGACAACGACTTCTACCCCGACCTCGACGACACCGCCGTCGCCCTGATGGCCCTCGAGAAGGTCGGGGACCGCGACGCCGAGCGCGTGCGGACGGCCAAGGAGCGGGGGCTCGGCTGGGTCCTGGGCATGCAGAACGCGGACGGCGGCTGGGCCTCGTTCGATGCCGACAACGACCGGCTGTACCTGAACAACATCCCCTTCGCCGACCACGGCGCGTTGCTGGATCCTTCCACCGAGGACCTGACCGGACGCGGCCTCGAGCTGCTCGGCACGTACGGCTACCGGCGTGACTTCGAGCCGGCCGCCCGCGCGCTGGACTTCTTGAAGTCCCGGCAGCGGCACGACGGCGCCTGGTTCGGACGCTGGGGCGTCAACTACATCTACGGGGCCTGGTCGGTGCTGCGCGGCCTGCGCGCCATCGGCGAGGACCTCGGCCAGGAGTATGTGCAGCGCGCCGTCCGGTGGCTGGAGCGCTGTCAGAACGGCGACGGCGGTTGGGGCGAGACCTGCGAGAGCTACGATCGAGCCGAGCTGGCCGGACGGGGCGAGTCCACGCCCTCGCAGACGGCGTGGGCGTTGCTGGCGCTGCTGGCCGCCGGCCGTCGCGGGCCGGGGCTCGAGCGCGGCATCGCGTACCTCATCGCTGCCCAACGGGCCGACGGCTCCTGGGAAGACCGCTGCTGGAACGGCACCGGCTTCCCGCGCGTCTTCATGCTGAAGTATCACCTGTACGCCGAGTACTTCCCGCTCTGGGCGCTGGGGGTCTATCGCCACAGCCTTGATGAGTGAGCAGCCGGTTCCGGCCGTGCTGCGTCCCTTCGACCGCCTCGGCGCGGCGGCCGTCGCGGTCCTGGGCTCGCTGGGCCGCTTCGGGACCTTCCTGGGGATGGCCGTGGCCTCGCTGGTGACCCCGCCCTTCAAGGTCCAGGCGCTCATCGGCCGCCTGCACTACATCGGCTATCGCTCGCTGGTGATCATCGTCCTCACCGGCGCGTTCACCGGGATGGTGCTGGGCCTGCAGCTCTACCTCACGCTGAGCCGGTTCGGGTCCGAGGCCTTCCTGGGCCCGGCGGTGGCCCTGGCCCTCATCCGTGAGCTGGGGCCGGTGCTGGCGGCGCTGATGGTGACGGGACGGGCCGGCTCCGCGCTCACCGCCGAGATCGGCATCATGCGCATCACCGAGCAGATCGACGCGCTGACCGTGATGGCGCTGAGCCCCTTCCGCTACCTGGTCACGCCCTCGATTCTGGCCGGCCTGCTGAGCTTCCCCCTCATGACCGCCATCTTCGACGTGGTCGGCATCTTCGGCGGCTATCTGGTCGGCGTGCAGCTGCTGGGGCTGTCGGAGGGCACGTACTTCGGGGAGATGCGCTCCTTCGTGCACCTCGACGACATCATGACCGGGTTCTGGAAATCGGTCGCCTTCGGGATCGTGGTGACCTGGGTCTGCACCTACAAGGGGTACTACGTGGGACACGGCGCCGAAGGGGTGGCCCGGGCGACCACCCAGGCCGTGGTCCTCTCGTCGGTGCTCATCTTGATGTCGGACTACTTCATCGGCTCGGTGCTCCCCTGATGGCCGTGCGAGGCGAGCCGATGATCACGGTCGAGGCGCTCACCAAGAGCTTCGCCGGGCAGGCCGTCCTGCGCGGGCTCGACCTGGCGGTTCCTACCGGCTCCATCACCATCGTCATCGGGCGCAGCGGCGGGGGGAAATCCGTGCTCCTCAAGCACCTGCTGGGCCTCCTGCGCCCGGACGCCGGCCGGGTGGTGGTCGACGGGGTGGATCTCACCGGGCTCTCCACCCGCGCCATCGACAGGATCCGGGGCCGCTACGGCGTGGTGTTCCAGGGCGGAGCCCTCTTCGACTCGCTGACCTGCGCCGAGAACGTCGCGTTCCCCCTGCGCGAGAAGACGCGGCTGTCCCGCCCGGCGATCGCGGCCAGGGTGGAGGCGGCCCTCGGCCAGGTCGGGCTGGAAGGCGTGGGGGCCAAGTATCCCGAGCAGGTGTCCGGGGGCATGCGCAAGCGCGTAGCTATTGCCCGGGCGCTGGTGACGGAGCCCGAGATCGTGTTCTTCGACGAGCCGACCACCGGGCTGGACCCCGTCCTGGTCAACAGCATCCATCGCCTGATCCGGCAGCTCCACGGGCAGTTCAAGTTCACCGCCGTCATGGTGAGCCACGAGATCCCCGAGATCTTCGAGATCGCCGACACCGTCGCCATGCTGCACGAGGGCCGTATCGTCGAGACGGGGCCACCGCGGGCTATCCAGGAGTCCACCAACCCGGTGGTGCGCGGATTCATCCGCGGCGAAAGCGTCGGCCGTGAGGAGGAACCATGGACCGGTCACGGGTCAATATCGCGGTAGGGCTCTTCGTCGTGCTCGGTGTGCTAGCATTGGCCTACCTGTCGATCAAGCTTGGTCGGGTCACGATCTTCACGGGCGGCGGTTACGAGCTGATCGCGGATTTCCCGTCCGTGGGGGGTCTCCGTCCCGGGGCATCGGTCGAGATCGCGGGTGTCGAAGTGGGGCGAGTAGAATCCATCGGGCTGGGCGAGGATTATCAGGCGCGCGTGGTGCTCCGGTTGAACACCGGCGTGCGGCTCCAGGACGACGCCATCGCGTCGATCAAGACCAAGGGGCTGATCGGCGAGAAGTTCATCCGCCTCAGCCCCGGAGCCTCCGAGAAGCTCATCCCTCCCAACGGACGCCTCCGCGAGGTCGAAGCCCCCGTCGATCTCGAGGAGCTCATCTCCAAGTACGTCTTCGGCAAGGTCTAGGCACGATCAGGAGGTGCATGGCATGACGTCGCTATGGGGCCGGCTCGCTTTCGCGCTCACCCTGGCCGTGGCCCTCGCCCCGCCGGCGCTGGCCAGCGCCCCCATCGAGCAGCTCCGCAGTCAGGTGGATCGGGTGATCAAGACCCTCGAAGACCCCCAGCTCAAGCACGAGGGCAAAGCGGTGGAACGGCGACAAGCCGTCCGGCGCATCGCCGACGAGATCTTCGACTTCGGGGAGACGGCCAAGCGTTCCCTGGGCCGCCACTGGCAGGCTCGCACCCCGAGCGAGCGCGAGGAGTTCGTGCGGCTCTTCGCCGATCTGCTCGAGCGCTCCTATATCTCCAAGATCGAGCTGTTCAACGGCGAGCGCGTCACCTACGTCGGGGAGACGATCGACGGTGACATCGCCACGGTCCGGACCCGCCTGGTGACCAAGCAGGCCACCGAGATCCCGGTGGAGTACCGAATGCTCAGGCGCGGCGAGCGGTGGCTCGTCTACGACGTCATCATCGAGGGCGTGAGCCTGGTCGCCAACTACCGGACGCAGTTCAACAAGATCATCCAGACCTCCTCGTATCAGGACCTGGTCAAGAAGATGAAGGGCAAGCAGGAGGAGCTGCTGAACCAGGAGAAGAAACGGACGTGAGCCGAGCCCCCCGCGTGAACGGGACCGATTTCGTCGCGGTGCTGGAGCAGGAGGGTTTCGACTTCTTCGCCGGCGTCCCCTGCTCGCTGATCGCTGACGTCATCGGCGAGCTCGAGCGTCATCCGCGGCTTCCCTACGTGGCCGCGGTCCGTGAGGACGTCGCCGTCGGCCTGGCGGGTGGCGCCTGGCTGGGCGGCCGCCGCC
>JBOHPM010000362.1:0-3939 GCA_050731715.1 Candidatus Rokuibacteriota bacterium | reverse complement strand
TGGTGCCGCTGGACGGCGGCCGCTTCGCCACCTCGGACCTCAACGATCTGTACCGGCGGGTGATCAACCGCAACAACCGGCTGAAGCGGCTCATGGACCTCAAGGCCCCCGAGATCATCATCCGCAACGAAAAGCGGATGCTGCAGGAGGCCGTGGACGCGCTCTTCGACAACGGCCGTCGCGGCCGGGTCATCACCGGCCCCAACAACCGGCCGCTCAAGTCACTCAGCGACACCCTGAAGGGCAAGCAGGGTCGCTTCCGCCAGAACCTCCTGGGCAAGCGCGTCGACTACTCCGGACGGTCGGTCATCGTGGTCGGCCCCTATCTCAAGGTGCACCAGTGTGGCCTGCCCAAGAAGATGGCCCTGGAGCTGTTCAAGCCCTTCATCCTCCGCAAGCTGGAGGAGCGGGGCATCGCATCCTCCATCAAGGCCGCCAAGAAATACATCGAGAAGGAGCGGCCGGAGGTCTGGGACATCCTGGAGGACGTGATCAAGGAGCATCCCGTCCTGCTCAATCGCGCGCCCACCCTGCATCGGCTCGGTATCCAGGGCTTCGAGCCGATCCTGGTCGAGGGCAAGGCCATCGAGATCCATCCCCTGGTCTGCACCGCCTTCAACGCCGATTTCGATGGCGACCAGATGGCCGTGCACGTGCCCTTG
The DNA here is from genome assembly GCA_050731715.1 of Candidatus Rokuibacteriota bacterium. Taxonomy (GTDB): domain Bacteria; phylum Methylomirabilota; class Methylomirabilia; order Rokubacteriales; family CSP1-6; genus 40CM-4-69-5. The sequence continues at coordinate 3,277 of JBOHPM010000362.1, read as the reverse complement.
TCGATGGAGGCCCAGCTGGAGGCTCAGGTCCTGATGCTGTCCGCCAACAACATCCTGTCGCCGGCCAACGGGGCCCCGCTGGCCGTGCCGACCCAGGACATGGTCCTCGGCATCTACTACCTCACCAAGGAGCGCCTGAGCACTCCCGGCCAGCCCCTGCGGGGGGAAGGCCGGCTGTTCGCCGACGCCGAAGAGGTGCGGATCGCCTACGACAACGAGGACGTGGATCTTCAGGCCCGCATTCGGCTGCGCTGGAAGGGCGAGATCCTCGAGACCACCGTGGGCCGGACGCTGTTCAACGAAGTGGTGCCGGAGCCGTTGCGCTACGTGAATCAGGAGCTCAAGAAGAAGGAAGTGACGACCTTGGTAGCCCGGTGCTACAACCTGCTCGGCAACGAGGAGACGGTGCGGTTCCTCGACGAGCTCAAGGATCTGGGCTTCCGCTACGCCACGCTCAGCGGGCTCTCCATCGGCATCGATGACATGCACATTCCCTCGTCGAAAGAGCGCCACATCACGGAGGCCCGCCGTCAGGTTCTTGAGGTCGAGCAGCAGTACCAGGACGGCGTGATCACCAACGGCGAGCGATACAACAAGGTCGTCGACATCTGGGCCCACACCACGGAGTTGATCGCCGAAGACATGTTTCACGAGCTGGAGGCCGGCGCCGCCGGCGGCGAGTTCAACCCCATCTACATGATGGCTGACTCGGGGGCCCGGGGCTCCCGCCAGCAGATCCGCCAGCTGGCCGGCATGCGGGGCCTCATGGCCAAGCCGTCCGGCGAGATCATCGAGACGCCGATCACCTCGAACTTCCGGGAAGGCCTCACGGTGTTGGAGTACTTCACCTCCACCCACGGCGCCCGCAAGGGCCTGGCCGACACCGCCTTGAAGACGGCAGACTCCGGCTACTTGACCCGGCGCCTGGTCGACGTCTCCCAGGACGTCATCGTGAGCGAGTACGACTGCGGCACGGTGAAGTACACCGAGGCCGTCCCCCTCGTCGAGGGCGGCGACATCATCCAGTCGTTGCGGGACCGCATCATCGGGCGGGTGGCCGCCGAGGACGTGCGCGATCCGCTCTCGAGCGAGATCGTCGTGCAGATGAACAGCGAGATCACCGAGGAGATGGCCCAGAAGATCGAGGACACCGGCATCGAGCGGGTGCGCATCCGCTCGACCCTGGTGTGCGAGACCAAGCGGGGCGTCTGCGTGATGTGCTACGGCCGCAATCTGGGCAACGGTCGGCTGGCCGAGCTGGGCGAGGCGGTCGGCATCATCGCCGCCCAGTCCATCGGCGAGCCGGGCACCCAGCTCACCATGCGCACCTTCCATATCGGCGGGACGGCCAGCCGAGTGGTGGAGGCTTCCAAGCACGAGGCCAAGAGCGCGGGCACGGTGAAGTTCCACAACCTGCGCTGGGTGACCAGCCGCGACGCCGATCTGGTGGCCACCAACCGCAACGGCGAGATCGGGATCGTGGACGAGCGTGGCCGGGAACGGGAGCGCTACCCGGTGGTGTACGGGGCCAAGCTCAAGGTCAAGCCGGACCAGAAAGTGAAGTCGCGCGCCGTGCTGGTGGAGTGGGACCCGTTCACCAACCCGATCCTGACCGAGTTCACGGGCCGGGTCGAATACCAGGATATCGTGGAGAACATCACCGTGCGGGAGGAGATCGACGAGGTCACCGGCCTGGCTCGGAAGGTGATCATCGAGGACCCCGAGGGCCGGCTCCAGCCCGGTATCGTCGTCCGCAGTCCCGGCGCCAGCGCCTCGGAGCCGGGCCGGGAGTACCGCTACCCGATGCCGGTCGGCGCTCACCTGGTGGTGCTGGACGGCGCCGAGGTGTACGCGGCCGACATCCTGGCCAAGATCCCGCGCGAGACCACCAAGACCAAGGACATCACCGGTGGTCTGCCTCGGGTGGCCGAGCTCTTCGAGGCCCGCAAGCCGAAGGAGCAGGCGATCATCACGGAAATCGACGGGCGGGTGGAAATGGGCGGTTTCGTGAAAGGCATGCGGAAGATCGTCATCCGCGCCGACAACGGCGAAGCCAAGGAGTACCTCATCCCCCGCGGCAAGCACATCAGCGTCCACGAGGGCGACCGGGTGAAGGCCGGGGAGCCACTCATGGACGGCTCACCGAATCCCCACGATTACCTGGCCGTCCTGGGCGACCGGGAGCTGCAGAAGTACCTGGTCAACGAGGTCCAGGAGGTCTACCGCCTGCAGGGCGTGACCATCAACGACAAGCACATCGAGATCATCGTGCGTCAGATGCTGCGGCGCGTGCGCATCGAGGAGGTCGGCGACACCGAGTTCGTGGTGGGCGAACTGGTGGACAAGTTCGTGTTCCAGGAGGAGAACGAGCGGGTGCTGGCCCAGGGCAAGCGTCCGGCCACCGCCAAGCCCATTCTTCTCGGGATCACCAAGGCGTCGTTGTCGACCGACAGCTTCATCTCGGCGGCCTCGTTCCAGGAGACGACGCGGGTGCTCACCGAGGCGGCGATCTCCGGCAAGACGGACGATCTGCGCGGCCTCAAGGAGAACGTCATCGTGGGCCGGTTGATCCCTGCCGGTACCGGCCTCAACAACTACACCCGCGTGGAGGTGCTCACGCCGGGCAGCGAGGCCTTGCGGCCGCTCGATCAGGTGCTGACCCTGGAGCCGCCGCCGCCCGAGGTGGGCGAGGAGTCCGACGGTTCGGTGGCGGCGGCTGGCTAAAACATTGACAGGAGTAGGCATGTCAGTTATAAAACTAGGGTTTTGGCCCTTGATGCAGAACCATGCCGACAATTAATCAGCTCGTCCGGATGGGCCGGCAGGCGGTGCCGAAGAAGTCCAAGACGCCCGCCATGCAGGGGTGTCCCCAGAAACGGGGCGTCTGTATCCGCGTGTACACCACGACGCCCAAGAAGCCCAACTCGGCGCTCCGCAAGGTAGCCCGCGTGCGGCTGACCAACGGCCTCGAGGTCACCTCGTACATCCCCGGCGTGGGCCACAACCTCCAGGAGCACTCGATTGTGATGATCCGGGGCGGCCGGGTAAAGGATCTGCCGGGCGTCCGTTACCACATCATCCGCGGCACGCTGGACACGGCCGGGGTGACCGGGCGCAGGCAGAGCCGCTCGAAGTACGGGATGAAAGCACCCAAGGCGGCGGGAGCGTAAGCGATGCGGCGCGCGGGCGCGGCCAAGCGGGAAGTACTGCCGGATCCCAAGCACGGCAGCCGGCTGGTAGCGAAGTTCATCAACATCATGATGCTGCGGGGCAAGAA
>JBOHPM010000361.1:0-3945 GCA_050731715.1 Candidatus Rokuibacteriota bacterium | reverse complement strand
TGCAGCTGCTGGACGCCACCGCCTTGCTCTGGCGTCTGTACCTGGAGGGCGTGGACCTCGGTGGCCGGGCCGGCGCCGTGGCCGACAACTGGGCCGGCCGGCTCGAGACCGAGCGCGCGTACTACGCCTTCAACGACATGCACGCCATGATGGCCTTCACGATGGCCGGGCGCGAAGCCGAAGCCGCTCAGCTCGCGGCCGATCTGGAGTGGACCGCGCAGCACGGCCGCGGGACCAACCGCATGATGGCGCGCGACGTCGGCCTTCCCGTGGGTCTGGCGGTCCAGGCGTTCGGGCATGGTCGCTACGTCGAGGCGATCCGTCACCTCGAGCCGGTGCGTGACGGCGCCTGGCGGTTCGGCGGCAGCCATGCCCAGCGGGACGCTTTGACGCTGACGCTCGTCGAAGCGGCCATCCGTAGCGGGCAGTCGGCGCTGGCTCGGCACTACATCGCCGAGCGCACGGTGCACAAGCCGGCCAGCGGCTGGGGCTGGCGGCTGCACGCCCGCGCGGCCCCGCCGGCGGATGACGCTGCGGGAGGGGCGACCCGATGACGGTGAACGCGAGTGACATCATCTGGCGACCGAGCCCCGACGTCGTCGAGCGGGCGCGCATCGGGCGCTTCATGCGAGCCCAGGGCCTCGGGTCCCTGGCCGAGCTGCAACGGCGATCGACCGAGGACTTGGCGTGGTACTGGTCGGCGGTCGTCCGTGATCTCGGGCTCCGCTGGCTGCGGCCCTGGGATCGGGTCCTCGACGATTCCCGAGGTCCCGCCTGGCCGGTGTGGTTTCCCGGGGGACAGCTCAACCTCGCCGACAACTGTGTCGACGTCCACATCGAAGACGGACGGGGCGGGCAGACGGCTCTGGTCTGGGAATCCGACGACGGACAGACCCGCGCCCTGACCTACCTCGAGCTGGCCCACGCGGTCAATCGACTGGCAAACGCGCTCCGGCGTCTGGGGGTGGCGGCCGGCGACCGGGTCGGCGTGTTTCTGCCCATGTCGCCGGAAGCGGCGATCGCCACGCTCGCCGTGACCCGTATCGGCGCCATCTACACGCCCTGCTTTTCCGGATTCGGCGCCCCGGCGGTAGCCTCACGGCTTCAGGATTGCGAGGCCAAGGTGCTGATCACCGCCGACGGGTTTCTGCGTCGGGGCCAGGTCATCCGCATGAAGGAGACCGCCGACGAGGCCGTGGCAGCCTGCCCGAGCGTCGCCCACGTGCTCGTCTACCGCCGGCTCGGTCGCGAGATCCCCTGGGACTCGCCCCGGGACCGCTGGTGGCACGAGGCGCTCGGCCACGAGTCGGACGTCTGTCCGGTCGTGCCCGTGGCGGCAGATCACCCGTGCCTCATCATCTACACGTCGGGCACCACCGGCCGGCCCAAGGGCGCGGTGCTCACCCACGGCGGCTTCCTGGTCAAGGCGGCCCACGACTTCGCGTACTGCCACGACGTGGGACGAGGCGACCGGCTCTTCTGGCTCACGGACCTCGGCTGGCTCATGGGCCCGATGCTCATCACCGCCGCGCTCGTCCACGGCGCGACCGGCGTGCTGTTCGAGGGGGTGGCCGACTATCCGAAGCCAGATCGCTTGTGGGCCCTGGTCGAGCGCCACCGGATCAGCGTCATGGGCATCTCGCCCACCGCCATCCGGGCATTGATACCCCACGGCCCCGAGCATCCCGCCGCCCACGACCTGAGCTCGCTCCGTATCCTCGCCGGCACCGGCGAGCCCTGGAACCCCGAGCCTTATCGCTGGTTCTTCGAACAGGTGGGCGGGGGGCGCCTGCCCATCATCAACTACACGGGTGGCACCGAAATCTCCGGTGGCATCCTGGGCTGCTTGCCCGTGGCCCCGCTCAAGCCGTGCTCCTTCACCGGCCCCATCCCGGGCATGGCGGCCGACGTGTTCGATGACCAGGGGCGATCCCTGCGGGGTCAGGTCGGCGAGCTCGTCGTGACCAAGCCCTGGCCGGGGATCACGGCGGGGTTCTGGCGTGATGCGCAGCGCTACGAGGAAACGTACTGGTCGCGCTGGCCCGGGGTGTGGGTCCACGGGGATTGGGCCGTCGTCGACGACGATGGGTTCTGGTTCCTGCAAGGCCGCTCCGACGACACGTTGAAGATCGCCGGCAAGCGCCTGGGACCCGCGGAGGTGGAGTCGGTCCTGGTGGGCCACCCCCTCGTGGCCGAGGCTGGCGTGATCGGGGTGCCGCACGACGTCAAGGGCGAGGCCATCGTGTGTTTCGTCGTCTTGAAGCCCGGCCGGGTGCCCTCGGAGGCGTTGCGAGCCGAGCTGGGCGACCGGGTGACCCAGCATATGGGCAAGGCGCTCAAGCCCGACCGCGTGCTCTTCGTCCGAGACCTGCCCAAGACCCGCTCGGCCAAGATCATGCGCCGGGTCATCCGCGCCACCTACCTCGACCGCGAGCCCGGTGATCTCTCGTCCCTGGAGAATCCGGACGCCGTCAAGGCCGTCGCCGAAGCGAGCTAGACCTCGGCCGCGCGCTCCCCTGGCGCAAACGCACTAGTTCTCCCGCCCGCTAGCGCCCGATGCTGCGCGGGGTTCCTGCTCATCCGCCCTTGGATGCTATGCTGATTTTCTCGTGAGTCCCAGCAGCTTCGCCGAAGAAGGCAAAGCAGCACGCGGCGCCCAGCCCGCCCCTGACGTCGCGCTCCCCCTGGGGGCGACGGTGACGATTGCCTTCAGCGATATTCGGGGCTTCACCGAGTACACCGACCAGCATGGCGACGAGGCGGCCTACCGGGTGCTGCAGCAGCACAACGGCGTGGTGCGCAATCAGGTCGATCTCTTCGGCGGTCAGGTCGTCAAGACCCAGGGCGACAGCTTCATGGTCGCGTTCCCCACCGCTCGTTCGGCCATCCAGTGCGCGGTGGCCATCCAGCGGGCGCTGGCGTCGGCCCAGACCGAGCCGGGCACGCGCATCGCCCTCGGCATCGGAATCAACACCGGGGAGCCCATCCGGGAAGGCGGCGACTTCTTCGGGGGCCCGGTGAATCTCGCCGCGCGCATCTGTGCGGCGGCCGGGCCCGGGCAGATCTTCGTGTCGGAGACGACCCGTTACGTGACCGGCCGTATCGAGGCCGTCGACTTCCTGGACCGCGGCCTGCGGGACCTCAAGGGATTCCAGGAGCCGCAGCGCCTCTACGAAGTGCGCTGGGCCTCCGACGCCCGCGCCGGGACCGCCGCCGCCCCGGACCTGGGCAGCGAGATCACCGGACTGGCCGAGCGGTGCCGCAGCCTGGGCGCCGAGCTGGTGGAGGCCAGCCAGGTGCTGCAGGCCGCGGGGGAGCTGCCCCCGGAGACACTTGGACGCCAGCTCGGCGCGCTGCGGATCGCATTCGGCGCACTGAGCAGCCGGGTGTTCCAGCGGGCGGCCCAGGCCGGGGTCAACATCACCCAGTCCGCCGAGCGGGTCAGCTCGCTGGCGGAGCTGGAGCCGCTCCTGGAGGCGATCACCCAGGCCGAGGCCGGACGTGTCGCTGCCCGCGAACGCGCGGTGGCCGAGGACGATGGCTCCCGGCAGGCCGCCCTGGAAGCCGCGGTCCAGCGGGCCATCGGCGTGCTCAACCGGGTGCTCGGCGTCAGCCACCCTGACGACCCCGCCTTTCATCCGCTCCTCGAGTGCCAGGCCAAGGCCAGCGAGCTACGGCTGAAGCTCTCCCGCGTCGCCGCGACGAACCGGGACTACTCCGCCCACCGGGTCGACGAGGCGACGCGGCCGTTTGCGGACCTGCTCGCGCTGATCGACGGCCAGGAGGATGTCGACGACGAGCGCTGGATGGGGCTCGAGGAAAGCGTGGGGCGCGTGTTCGGCCGCCAATTGCTGATCGCAGCGAGCCGGGGCCGCCTGGCGCTGACCAGCGCCCCGCGCCGGGCTCGCGCGGAGATCCCTGACGCGGCCGCGCCCCGCGCCGAGC
>JBOHPM010000360.1:0-3947 GCA_050731715.1 Candidatus Rokuibacteriota bacterium | reverse complement strand
CAGTTCTTGCAAGCGTACGTCGAGCGGTTCCTAGTCCAAAACGTCGAGAAGATCGAGCCGGACACGCCGCTGTTCTGGTCGAGCTGGGGGCGGCGCGGGGTCGGCAAGACACGGGCGCCGATGACCGGCAAGAACATCTGGCGGCTCTGCAAGGTCTACGGCCGGCTGATCGGCTGTCCCGAGCTGAAGCCGCACGACCTGCGGCACGGCGTGGCGATGGAGGTCTTGGAGCAGCATCACGACCTCGAGCAGGTGCGCGCACTGCTCGGCCACGCGCGCATCGACACGACGCAGATCTACACGAGCATTCGCCCGCCGCAGCTCAAGCGCGCTGTCTCGTTCTACGAGGCGCAGGCGACACGAATGCTGAACGGGACCCGAACCCATCTTTCAGTCGTGAACGGGAGGGCGCGAAAGCGCTAAAGCGAATCCATGTTTGAGGAACTCTGGAATGTTCCTCAAACACGGAGCCAGAAACGCTAACAAAAACAACTTGGTGGCCCCAACGGGATTCGAACCCGTGTTTCAGCCTTGAGAGGGCCGTGTCCTGGGCCTCTAGACGATGGGGCCAGCGGAAGAGAACTGGCTGGGGGAGGAGGATTCGAACCCCCGCTACGTGGTCCAGAGCCACGCGTCCTACCACTAGACGATCCCCCAACCTGTAACGCAACGCATTAGACCACACGGCCCCGGGCGACGTCAACGCACCGGACGCCCGGACCGCGCTGACTAAAAATTTACCGAACCGCCCCCTTGAGCAGCCGGCTGGGCCGGAAGCGCGGCACCCGCGCCGAGGGGATCTTGATGGCGCTGCCGGTGCGGGGATTGCGGCCATTGCGGGCCGCGCGCTTGGTGACGACGAATGTCCCGAAGCCGCTGATCGTCACCCGGCGCCCCCGCCGGAGCGAGTCGATCACGCCACAGAGGAATGCGCCCATCGCCCGCTCGGCGGCAGTCTTGGAACCGCCCGAGGCCTTGGCTATTACTGCCACCAGCTCCGCCTTGGTCATGCCCCTCCCTCGAGGCGAACAACTCTAGGCGGGAAACTACGCGCGAAGGCCCGAGGCTGTCAATCGGGTGGCGATGTGCCGCACGACGTCCAGGAACAGGTCGGGGGGAAAGGGCTTCTCGAGGACCGGTACCCTGGCGTCCCCAAGGAACGTCAGGGCCCGATCGTTGGCGGTATCGCCGGTGATGAAGACGAAGCGGCTGGCCAGGGTGGAATCACCGGCCACCGCCTCGCGATAGAACTGCTCGCCGCCGCCCTCGGCCATGCGGAGGTCGGTGACGATCAGATCGTAGCGGCGCAGCTGCACGGCTTGCAACGCGGCGTGGCCACCACCCGCGAGGTCGACCTGCCAGCCGGTCTCGCGGAGCAGGGTCGCGACGAGCTCCACGATGCTCGGCTCGTCATCCACGACGAGGGCCGCGCGGCCCTGGCCAATCAGGGTAGGGCGGCCCGGCGTCCCCGCCGTGTCGGCCGCAGGCACCGCCGCCGCCAGCTCCAGCGAGAAGACCGTCCGGCCCGGCTCGCTCTCGGCGGTCAGGCGGCCGCCATGCTCCTCCACGATGCCATACGACACCGACAGCCCGAGCCCGGTGCCCGAGCCGACCTCCTTGGTGGTGAAGAAGGGCTCGAACACCCGCGGCAGGATCTCGGGAGGGATGCCGGGTCCGCTGTCCTCCACGCAGGCCCGTACGGTGCGGCCCCCCTCGATGGCGCGCGTCCGGAACGTGATGCTGCCGCCAGCGCCCGCCTGCGCGATGGCCTGCTCGGCATTGAGGAGCAGGTTGAGGAACACCTGGGCCAGCTGCTGGGTGTCGCCCATGACCGGGGGCAGCGCGGGTTCGAAGTCGCACTCCACGGCGACACCCGACAGGGTGAGCTGGTTCAGGCGCAGGGCGAGCGTCTGCTCGATGACCTGGTTGAGGTTGACCGCGGCACGTTCCGGCGGCCGCTGGCGCGCGAAGTACAACAGGTTGCGGACGATCTTGGCCATGCGGTCGGCCTGCTGGACCATGAGCTCCAGCGGACGCCGCAGGCCATCACCGACGCCCCGGCTCAACAGCAGCTGGCCGTACCCGATGATGACGCTGAGGGGGTTGTTGATCTCGTGGGCCACGCCGGAGACGAGCTGGCCGATCGCCGACATCTTGCCCGCTTGCAGCAGCTGGGCCTGCGTCTCGCGCAGCCGGGCCAGGCTGTCGCGGGCGCTGGCGTACAGGCGCGCGGTCTCGAACGCGAGCGAGGCCTGGTCGGCAAAGGCCTGGAACAGGCGCAGCTCGTCCCAGGAGAAGCGGCGCCCGGCCTCGGCCCCCATGGTCATGGCCCCCACCACCCGGTCGCGGGCCACGAGCGGAGCCGCCACGACCGAGCGATGGCCCTGCTCCTCCAGCTGCGCGCGCAGCTCGGGCGACAGGCGGACGTCGGGGTCAGCCAGCACGTCGCGGGTGGCCACGATGCGGCGCTCCTGCACCGCGCGGCCCGCCACGTCCTCGCCGGGCTGTAAGACGCTGCCCTTGAGCCCTGGGGCTCGGCCGGAGGCGGCGATGACATGGAGCGCGTTGCCCTCCGACTCCAACCGGTAGACCGCCGAGCCGCTCCCGCCCAGGAGCTCGACGATACCGCGCGCCACCAGATCCGCGATCCGCTCGAGATCGAGCGTGCCGGTAAGCTCGCCGACCAGGCGGGCCAGGGCCTCGGCCACCTCGCGCCCGCGCTGGGCTTCCAGGAACAGCCGGGCGTTCTGAATGGCAACGCTGGCCTGGGCGATGAACATGTCGACGACGTCGTGCGTCTCCTCCGTGAACCGGATGGGCTCGGAGTGGCAGAGCACGAGCACGGCCAGCAGCTCCTCGCCGGCCATCACCGGGTAGCCGGCGAAGGCCTGGACGCCCCAGCGCCGCCACCACTCGCGGTGCACGACGCGCTCGTCCAGCGATGTATCGTCGATCCGCAGCGGAGCCCGGTGGCGGGCGAGCCAACCCACGCTGTCGAAGTCGTAGCTCACCGTGGGCTGGGGGAAATCCTCGGCGATCCCCGGCGCCGACGCGCTCTTGACGGTGAGCGTCCGCCGCTCCTCGTCGGCCAGCCAGAAGAGCGCGTACTTGACACCGGTGAGGTCGGCCGCCGATTCGGCGATCATGCGCAGCAGCGATTCGAGGTTGAGCGCGCTGGAAATGCGCTGGTTGATGGCGGCCAGCGCGCCCACCCGGGCTGCCTGGGTCCGCTCGCCCTGGTAGAGCGAGGCGTTGCGAATGGCGATGCCGGCGTAGGCAGCCATGAACCGGAGCGCTTCCTGGGTTTCCAGATCAGGCAGGCCGCGGGGCGCGATGTAGTCGAGCACCCCGAGGAAGCTGTCGCCGGCCATGATGGGCAGCCCGTGGTAGCTGGCCGCGGGCCGCCCCTGCCACCAGGCGGCGGCAATCGCGCGCGGATGCTCCCCGGGCGCGGCGATCACGACGGGCTGGCGCCGCTCGAAGACGAGGCCGGACAGCCCGAGATTCGCCGCTCGCTCCACGGGCCGATCGCGCAGGTCGTCGCTGGAATTGGCGGCGATGCGGAGGACGTGGCGGGCGGGATCGTAGACGTGGACGGCGGCCATGGCTCCGGGGGCCATACGGGCGGCGGCGTTCACGATCCGCTGCATGACGTCGCCGGTGTCGAGCGAGGCGGTGATGGACTGGCTCAGCTCGGCCAGCTCGCGCAGCCGTTCGGCGCGCCGCGTGGCCTCGGCGTACACACGCGCGTTGTCGATGGCGATGGCGGCCTGCTCGGCCAGGAGCGACAGGGCCTGGGTCTCCTCGGCGCCCACCACACGCTCCGCCCAGTAATGCACGACCAGGGCGCCGTGGATGCGGCCCCGGGACGACAGCGGAGCCGCGGCCACCGCCTTGAATCCCTCCCGCTCGATCTGGGCGCGCCGCTCGGGTGTCACCCACAGATG
>JBOHPM010000359.1:0-3947 GCA_050731715.1 Candidatus Rokuibacteriota bacterium | reverse complement strand
CGATCCGCGAGGGGGATCCCTTCAACCCCGAGGAGCTGCTGCGGGCCCAGCGCCGACTGGGAGGCCTGGGGATCTTCGAGCGGGTGGAGATCGAGCCGCTGCGTCCCCCGCCCGTGCCCTACGCCGACGTGTACGTCACCGTGCGCGAAGGCAAGCCCTGGAACGTCGGATTCGGCGCGGGGTACACCACGTACGAAGGCCTGCGCGGGTTCGTGGAGTTCGGTCACGACAACCTGTTCGGCATCGCGCAGAGCCTGAGTCTGAGACTGCAGGCCAGCGAGCGCGGCGAGCGGGTGGGCCTCATCTACGGCGTGCCACGGCTCTTCGGGACGCTCTGGCGGGGCGAGGCCACGCCGTTCTACGAGCGCCGAAGCGAGATCGGGTACGACTTCCAGCGGATCGGCCTGAGCCTGGAGGCGAAGCGGGAGCTGACCGACGTGCTGACCGGCCTGCGCCTGAGCGCCCGATACCAGCTCTCCCAGGTGGAGCGCTTCGACATCGATCCGACCCTGATCGTCGAGGACGTGCAGCCGGGCCGGGAGATCCTGTCCTCCATCGAGCCCGAGCTGACGCTCGATCGCCGCGAAAGCCCGCTCGAGCCCACTCGCGGCAGCTTTCATCTCGTTGCCGTCGAGCTGGGCGGCGTCGTCCTGGGAGGCGACAGCGACTACCTCAAGTCCCGGCTGGAAACCCACTGGTTCTTCCCCTGGCTCCCCCCGACCGTGTTCGTGCTGTCGGGCCGCCTGGGGCTGGCCACGGCCCTGCGCGACTCGACGAGCCTGCCCATCGAGGAGCGATTCTTCGCCGGGGGCAGCGGCACCGTGCGGGGCTACCGGGAGCGTCGGCTCGGTCCACTCGACAACGACGGCAACCCGACCGGCGGCAACGGATTGGCCGTCTTCAACGCCGAGTGGCGCTTTCCCATCTGGCGCTGGCTGGCCGGCGCCGTCTTCTTCGACACGGGCACGGTGACGGCGTCGGCGACGGATCTGGCCATCGGCGCGCTGGTGTCGGGCGTGGGGGCCGGCCTCAGGCTGGTCACGCCCGTCGGACCGATCCGCCTGGACGCCGGCTATCCCCTTGATCGCGTCCCCAACCAGAGCCAGACCCTGCGCTTCTACCTCACCGTGGGACACCCGTTTTGAGCGGCCGCCCGGTGGCCCTGCTTGCCCTCGCCGGGCTCGCCCTCGGGCTGCTCGCCGGGATGGGGCCCGCGCCGGCCAGCGGTCAAACCCTCATCGATACGGTCCTGGCCGAGGTCGAGGGTCAAGTGGTGACGGCCAGCGACGTGGCGCTGGCCCGCGCGCTCGGCCTGTTCGGTGTGTCGCCTTCGGCCGAGCCGATCGGATCGGGTGACGTCGAACGGCTCATCACCGCCCGGCTCGTGGTGAACGAGGCCCGCCGCCTGGGGATCGGCGCGACCGCGGACGACGTGGATCAGGCCTCGGGGGCGGCCGCCCGTCGCGTTGGCGGCCCGGCCGGACTCGAGCGGTGGCTCGAGCAGGCCGGCGTGGACCGGGCCTGGGCCCAGTCGTTGATCGCTGCGGACCACGACTGGCGGCGCTTCACCGACCTCCGCTTCCGTTCGTTCGTCTTCGTCCCCGTCGACGACGTGCGGGCCGCGCTGGGACCCGGTGATCATTCCCCCGAGGCGCAGGCGCGGGCGCGGGCGACGCTGGAGGCACGCGAGGTCGAGCGCCGCCTGGAGGAATGGCGGGTCGAGACGGAGCGACAGGTTACCGTGCGGCGCCTGCTCGCCCCGGGGGCCAGCGTGGCCTGCCCCTTGCCGATGCCCTAGCTGAGCTGCAGGACTTCGCGCGCGATGACCATCCGCTGGATTTCGGACGTCCCCTCGCCGATCTCGGTGAGCTTGGCGTCGCGGAAGATGCGCTCGACCGGGAACTCCGTGATGTAGCCGGCGCCGCCGTGGATCTGCACGGCCCGGGTCGCGGCCTTCATGGCTGTCTCGGAGGCGAAGAGCTTGGCCATGGCCGCGGCGTGCATGGCCGGGCGACCCTGATCCTTGAGCCAGGCGGCCCGCAGCGTGAGCAGCCGCGCCACGTCGATCTCGGTGGCGATGTCGGCCACCATCCCCTGCAGCCCGTTGAACTCGGCCAGCGTCCGGCCGAAGGCGGTCCGCTGCTTCATGTAACGGACGGCGTGATCGAGGGCGGCCTGGGCGATGCCCACGCCCATGGCGGCCATGGCGATCCGCCCGCCCTCCAGAATCTGCAGCGACTGCACGAAGCCCTGCCCGCGGGCGCCGATGAGGGCCTCGGCCGGCACCCGGACGTCCTCCAGCACGAGCTCGGCGGTGTCGGAGGCGTGCAGGCCGAGTTTGCGATAGGGCCGGCTGGCCGAGAAGCCGGGTGTGCCCTTGTCCAGCACAAAGGCCGAGATTCCCTTCGCGCCCGGCGTGCTCTCGCTGCGGGCCATGACCACCGCCACCCCGGCCACGCTGGCGTTGGTGATGAAGGCCTTGCTGCCGTTGAGCACCCACTGGCCCTGCCGCCATTCGGCGCGGGTGCGCAGGGCTGCCGCGTCCGAACCCGAACCCGGCTCGGTGAGGCCCCAGGCGCCCAGCACCTCGCCCCGGGCCAGCCGGGGCAGGTAGCGATCCTTCTGCGCGGCGGAGCCGAAGGTGAGGAGGTGGTTGGTGCAGAGCGAGTTGTGGGCCCACATGGTGATGCCGACCGAGGCGTCACCGCGATTCAGCTCCTCCACCACCAGGGCATAGGACACGTAGTCCAGGCCGGCGCCCCCGTACTCCGGGGGGACGAGGGCACCCAGGAAGCCCAGCTCGCCGAGCTTGGCCACGATGGCGTGGGGAAACTCGTGGCGCTCGTCGAAGGGCGCGATGTGCGGTCCCAGCTCGGCGTCGGCGAACTGGCGGGCCACGTCCCGCACGGCCTGCTGCTCGGCGGTGAGCGTGAAGTCCACGGCTACCGCTCCCGGGGCTCCTTGGCCTTCAGCGCGGCCTCGTGCTCCCGGATGAAGGCGCGGATCTCGTCGGCCATGGCCAGCAGCTTGTCCCACTGCTCCTTGTAGAGGGTGACGGGAAATCGTCCGAGCCCGTAGACCGACACCCCGCCCTTCTCGCTGACCCGCAGGGAGATCCCCCGCGCCGTTCGGGCTTTGAGCGCCTCGTTCTCGCGGCGCAGCCGCTCCAGCTCGCGCTGCACGTCGTCGTCGGCCATGTCCTCACTTGCCTCCACGCGGTCTCGGCAGACCTCACACCGCCGTCCGGACATGCTCCCGGACGAAGCGGACGATCTCCTGGGTGGTGGTGCCGGGGCCGAAGAGCTCCTTCACGCCGAGCGCCTTGAGGGCGGCCACGTCCTCGGGCGGGATGATGCCACCGCCGAAGACGACGACGTCCTCGGCCCCCTTTTCCCTCAGGAGCTCCAGGACCCGCTTGAACAGGTGATTGTGAGCGCCCGAGAGCACGCTCAGCCCGATGGCGTCGGCATCCTCCTGGACGGCGGTGGCCACCACCTGGTCCGGCGTCTGGTGTAGGCCGGTGTAGATGACCTCGAAGCCGGCGTCGCGGAGGGCCCGCGCCACCACCTTGGCGCCGCGGTCGTGCCCATCGAGCCCCGGCTTGGCCACGACCACGCGGATCCTGCGCTCGCTCATGAGCCGTCGACCTTCACGAGCTCGGGGCCAGAACGGCCCGGATCTTCTCGCCGATGGCCATGATGTGCGGGCGGTCCCCGGGGACGAGCAGCCAGTCGAAGCCCTTGCCGTCGTTGGCCCAGCGGGGAATGAGGTGCAGATGAAAGTGCGGCACCGACTGGAAGGCGGCCGCCCCGTTGGCCTGGAGCAAGTTGAGCCCGTCGGGCTTCACCACCTCCAGCAGGGCCAGGGCCACGCGCTTGGCCGTGGCCATGGCGGCCATGAGGTCCTCCTCGTCGGCCTCGAAGATGGTGGGGGCGTGGACTCGGCTC
>JBOHPM010000358.1:0-3948 GCA_050731715.1 Candidatus Rokuibacteriota bacterium | reverse complement strand
CCACGCCCGCGCCCTCGTCGACATGGTCCACGCGATGAGCGCAAAATGAACAATCGGTCAAGGGGAGCGCAGCCACCCCCACCTGGAGCAAGCCACCCACGACCCGAGCCGGGCTGGCGGCCCCCGCCACAACAGACCAAGCCGGGCTCATGGCCCCCGCTACAATAGACTCGGTTCTCCTGATCGCCTTTGGTGGTCCTACCGCCCCGCACGAGATCCGCCCTTTTCTCGAGGTCGTCACGCGTGGCCGTCGCATCCCGTCGGCGCGGCTGGACGAGGTAGCCCACCACTACGAGCAGATGCCGGGCGGTCGGTCCCCGTTGAACGAGCTGACCGAGGCCCAGGCCCGTGCCCTGGCGACGGCCCTGGCTGAGAAAGGACCGACGCTCTCCGTATTCGTGGGCATGCGGAACTGGCGCCCGTGGCTGCGCGACACCCTGGCGGCGATGGCGGCGCGAGGGCATCGCCGTGCTCTCGGCGTGATCCTCTCGCCGCTCCGCACCGAGGCCTCGTGGGAACGCTACATGGCCGACGTCGCCCAGGCGCGGGCCACGACTCCGGATGCGCCGGACGTCGTGTTCGCCCCAGCCTGGTTCGATCATGCAGGCTTCGTCGGCGCCGTGGCCGAGCGCTGCCGCCAGGCGTTGGCGCAGGTGCCCGCCCCGGCGCGCGGCGAGACACCGCTGGTCTTCACCGCCCACAGTGTTCCCGTCGCCATGGCCTCAGCGTCGCCATATGTCGCCGACTTCACGGCGGCGTCCCGCGAGGTCGCCTCCCGGCTTGGCCATGAGCGCTGGTCGCTTGCCTATCAGAGCCGGAGCGGGAGCCCCGGTGAGCCCTGGCTCGAGCCAGATATCAATGAGGTCCTGCGCGCGCTGGCCGGCCAGGGGGCCCGGCACGCCGTCGTGGCGCCAATCGGCTTCGTGTGCGATCACGTGGAGGTGCTCTACGACCTCGACGTGGAGGCCCACGCCACCGCCCGCGCCGCGGGGCTGGTCCTGCACCGCGCCCAGGCCGTCAACGACCATCCCGCGTTTATCGCCGGGCTCGCCGAGATCGTCCGCCGTCAGGTGACCAGCGGGGGCGGGGCGCCGCCGGCCGGTCCCGAGGCGGCGCGGCGGTGAGGCTGGTTGTCGTCGGTGGCGGCATCGCGGGCCTCGCTGCCGCGCACCGGGCGGTCGAGCTCGCCCGCGAGCGAAACATCGCGCTCGACCTGACAATCCTGGAATCCCGCGACCGGCTGGGGGGCACGATCGAGACCGAGCGCGCGGGCGGCTTTCTCGTCGAAGCGGGTCCCGACTCGTTCCTGTCCGAGAAACCCTGGGCCCTGGCCCTCTGTCGGCGCCTCGGGCTCGAGCCGCGTCTCGTCGGCACCGACGACCGGTTCCGGCGCACGTTCGTCTGGTTCAAGGGTCGCCTGCATCCGCTGCCCGAAGGGTTCCAGCTGCTGGCGCCGACCCGGCTTCGCCCTTTTCTCGCTTCACGCCTGCTGTCCTGGCCCGGCAAGGCGCGCATGGCCCTCGACGTGATCTTGCCGCGCGGCGCAGGCGGCGCCGACGAGAGCCTGGGGGCGTTCGTGCGTCGCCGGTTGGGACGGGAGGCGCTCGAACGTATCGCCCAGCCGCTCGTCGCCGGGATCTACACCGCCGATCCCGAGGAGCTGAGCCTGCAGGCGACGCTGCCGCGCTTTCTCGAGCTGGAGCGGACGCAACGCAGCCTCATCATCGGGCTCTGGCGATCCAGCAGACGCGGGCCGGCCGCCTCGGGCATCAGCGGAGCGCGGTGGAGCCTCTTCGTCACGCTGGCGGGTGGGATGAGCGAGCTGGTGCAGACGCTGGCCGCACGGCTGCCGGCCGGCGCCGTGCATCTCAAGCGGCGCGTTAACGGTGTCGTGCGTCGCGCCGCCGGCTGGGCCGTCGACGGCGGCGGAACGGCCGTCGAGGCCGACCGCCTGATCGTCGCGGTCGAGGCGCACACGGCGAGTCGGCTGCTCCGCTACGTCGATCCCGCGCTGGTCACCTTGCTGCAGGTGATCCCCTATGCCTCCTCGGCGACCGTCTCATTCGGCTACCCGCGCGCTGCCATCCGCCATCCCCTCGACGGCTTCGGGTTCGTGGTGCCGCGGGTGGAGGGCCGGGCGCTGCTGGCCTGCACGTTTTCGAGCGTGAAGTACCCGGGGCGCGCGCCTGAGGGCTACGTGCTGCTCCGCTGCTTCCTGGGCGGGGCCCTGAGCCCCGGCGTTCTCGCGGGCGACGACGAAGCGCTGGTCGGCCAGGCCAGCCGGGAACTGGCCGCAGCGATCGGCGCCGTCGGCGAGCCCATGCTGGTTCGCGTGACCCGTCATTCGGCGGCGATGCCCCAGTACGTGATCGGCCACCTGGGAACGCTGGAGACGATCGACCAGCGTCTGCGGGTGGCGCCCGGTCTCTTCCTGGCCGGCGCCGCCTATCGGGGTGTCGGCATCGCGGACTGCGTGAAGTCAGGCGAGGCCGCCGCCGAACGGGCGCTGCTCCCGGACACCCCTTCCGCGGCGCCGTGAGGGCGAGTCGGCACCGTGACGGAGAGGTTGGGCTCGATTTTCTCCGTCGGCTCGCATAGTGTAGCAACCGTGCCAGAGCCGCTGAGTCCCAGCGCCCAGAAGGTCCAGGACGCGTTGAGCGCGCTGGGCTTCGCCTGTCAGGTCGTGGAGTCGTCCCAGCCCACGCGCACTGCCGCCGACGCCGCCAGGCTCGTGGGCTGCCAGGTGGGCCAGATCGCCAAGTCGCTCGTGTTCCACGGCCGGCAGTCGGCGCGGCCGGTGCTGATCATCGCCAGCGGGGCCAACCAGGTCAACGAGTGGCAGATCGGCGTCCTGCTCAAGGAGGCCCTCGACCGAGCGAAGCCGGCCTTCGTCCGCGAGCACACGGGGTACGCCATCGGCGGCGTGCCGCCCGTGGGCCACCCGAAGCCGATCGAGACGTTCATCGACCAGGATCTGCTGAAGCATCCGGAGATCTGGGCGGCTGGCGGCACCCCTAACGCGCTCTTCCGGCTCGCTCCCCAGGAGCTGGTGAAGATGACCGGCGGCCGCGTGGTGAAGGTCACCTAGCATGCTCGAGGTCGTCAGCATGCGCGAGATCGACGCCATCTTCGCGGTCACCGATGCGCTCGGCATCCACCGCGAGATGCTGGTGATCCCGCTGGGTCCGGCCTCGCCCGGCAGGGTGCGCCGGCTGCCCAGCGGCAAGCTGGAGATCCTGGTGGAGGCCGACCGGCCCATCGAGGAGTGGGTCAAGGAGCTGCCCGCTCTCATCGCCGCCGCGCGGTGAGTCCCGCCCTCAGGCGGGAGCTCGGTCTCCTGCCCCTGGCCGCGATCGTCTTCTTCAATGTGAGCGGCGGCCCCTACGGCATCGAGGACATGGTGCCGTCCTTCGGCCCCGGGCTCACCCTGCTGCTGCTCGTCCTCACGCCAGTGCTGTGGAGTTTACCCGTCTCGCTGGCCATGTCGGAGCTCGCCTCGGCCATGCCCGACGAGGGTGGATACGTCACGTGGACCACCCGCGCCTTCGGCCCGTTCTGGGGGTTCCAGGTCGGGTGGTGGTCCTGGGTGGATTCGTTCCTGGACGTGGCCGTCTACCCGGCGCTCTTCGTGGAGTACGTGGGGTTCTGGTACGGCGAGATGAGCACGCCCGAGCGCTGGCTGCTCGCGCTCGGCTTCATCGTGGTGCTCACCACGCTCAACGTGCTCGGGGTCAGGCCCGTCGGCCACGGCGCGGTCGTGCTGGCCATCGGTGCGCTGCTGCCGGTGGCGGTGATGGTCGGGGTGGGGCTGGCCACGCCCCGGGTGGCGCCGTGGACACCCGTCATCGCCGAGGGCCAGAGCCTGAGCGCCGGGCTCGGCCTGGGCCTGGCCGTCGTGATGTGGAACTACTCGGGATGGGACACGCCTTCGACGTGCCTCGGCGAGAC
>JBOHPM010000357.1:0-3949 GCA_050731715.1 Candidatus Rokuibacteriota bacterium | reverse complement strand
TGTGCGTCACGCTGTCGGAGTTCACGAATGTGATCCGATCCCCGACCTTGATTGGGATCTGGCGGACAGAAAACGCCTTGTTCTTCTGAGCGATCGTGAAGTCTGCCCCCGCCACCTGGCCGTGCGCAAGCACGACGCCCAGCAGAACGATCACCCAGGCTCCTGGCCAGAGCCGTGTCACTCGGGCAGGACCGGCGGCGTGGCGACGTCCCGTGAGATTTCACCCGTCAGTGCCCCGAGGAAGGCCACGAGGTCTTCTTGCTCCTCGAGGGTGAGATTCAGCGGTGCCATCTCCGGAGACAGCCACGGATTGGGCCTGCCGCCACGGTTGTAGAACGCCACCACCTCGCGGAGGGTCGGCACACTGCCATCGTGCATATAGGGCGGACGCTGGGCGGCGTCGCGGAGGGTCGGGGTCTTGAAGGCCCCCTTGTTCGCCTCGCGCTTCGTGACCAGGTATCGCCCGAAATCGGGGTTCTCCCGGTCCATCCCCACGCCCAGGTTGTGGTAGGCCTCGTCGGTGAAGTTGAATCCGCTGTGACAGCGGCTGCAGCGCGCCTTGCCTTCGTGCAGGGCCAGGCCTCGCTGGGCCGCGGCCGACATGGCGCTCTTGTCCCCGGCCTTGAAGCGGTCGTACGGGGAGTTACCGGAGAGGATCGTCCTGACATAGGCGGCGATGGCCTTGGCCACGCCGTCGGTGTTCAGATCGGTTCCGAACACCTTCCGGTGCTGCTCCTGGTAGGCGGGAATTGCTCCCAGGTTCTTGACGACCAGCTCGTCCGTCCGGTTGGAGTCGTTCTTCGCCAGGTCCTCGAGGGACGCTCGGAGACCCCCCCAGGCCTGACGATTGCTGAAGAGCCGATTGACGATCACCGGCGAGCGGCGGCGGGTCGGCTTTCCGCTGGCGTGCACCGAGAGCGGGAGCGGATCGCTCCACCCATGGTGGGGCAGATGACAGCTCACGCAGGCCACGGTCCCGCTAAACGACCAGCGCTTGTCCCAGAAGAGCTGCTTGCCGAACGCGATCTTCTCCACGGTGAGGGGATTATCGGCCGGAATGGACACGGCCTCCCGTTGGAGGCCGAGCGGAAGCCGGAGAATATCCTCCACGCCTTGCGTTGGTGTGGCGTAGAACAAGAGCCCAGCGACGGCTCCCACAACCAGTCCTGCCCTCAGAGCGTTCCCCTCGATGATCCTTGCCTCCCGGCGGCAGGCGAGGATCGCGAGCTTCCGAAGGCCGGCGGCGGAATACGACGTGTCGAAGCCGCTTCGTAGGCCGAGGCAATTTTCAGGGTCACGTCCTCCTTGCCGGGCTCGCAGCGGAACACCAGCGAGAAGGGCAATCCGGGGGGCGGAATGGTGGTGGGCACGCTCGACGGCGTCGCCACGTAACGGGTGCCGTCCGCCGCCAGCGCGAAGACCGGGTCATAGACCGTCGTGACGTACCCCGCCGGAATCAGCACTTCCGTGAGGCCCGCGTTCGGACCGTACAGCGATTCCGGGCTGAGGTTGCTGCGGCCACCTCGCGGCTGGTGGGCGCCGCCGATCTTGCCCGGCGGCCAGGGCGTGTGCAGCCGAACGAGCGCGTCGAGGTGGTTCTCGAGGATCACCATCATGTCGACGCGCCGGAGCAGCTCACGAAGCATGATGCGCTCGTCCACGCCCTGGCGCCCATCGAGCCGGTTCCGGGGGTCGGCGACTTCCTCCCAGTTCTTGAAGGCAGCACGCTGATCGTCGCCCCAGAATTTCGAGCGGGCGTTGAGCTGGGCGAAATCGATCAACGTCTCCCGGAAGCCGCGCGCCTTCCAGTCCTCCGCGCGCCGCGTCAGGTACTGCGGAATGTGGAAGCGGAAGGTCGGCGCCAGCTCCTGCTCCTGGATGGTGGCGATGTCGAGATTGGTGGGCGGCTCGATCCGCCCCTCGGCCAGCTCGACGAAATAGTCGATCGGTTTCATCCGGCCGCGCCCGAACACCTTGCCGGGCCGGAACTCGGTCGGCTCGATCGCCGCCGCGAACTCCTTGAACACGGGCTGACCGTCCGGGCCCAGGCGAAAGAGCAGGTCGGGCATGAACACCGGCACCAGCCGGGCCAGGGCACGCCGGAAGTCGGTTTTCATGACTTCGAGATCCGGATCGGGAGCCCAGAGGGGATCGGTCGATTCGACCAGCGTCGCGCCCAGCCGGGCGCCGAGCACGGACTTGATCTCTTTCGCCGCTGCGGTGACGATCGGAACCTCCGTCAATGAGCCGGGCGGATGCACCATGGATTCTCGGATCACCCCGATGCGCATACCCCGGAGGGCGTCGGGCATCCCCGGCATCGTCGCGTGGCTGGCATAGCGCGTGGCGAGGATCGAGGAGCGCGGGATGGTCGTGAACGGATCGCGCGGGTCGTAGTAGCCTTCGCGCGGATCCCTCAGCGCGTCGAGCACCTTGGCACAGTCAGCGATCGTGCGACAGAGAATTCCGGTGCGATCGCAGTAGATGTCGGCGCCGATGGCGCCGCCCACGAAGCCGAGGGCGGCCTTGTGCGGCAGGATCAGGGCCACGGCGTTGTGGTTGGCGGGCCCGCGCGTGGAGGCCCGCGTTTCCTCGCCCAGGCTGGCCATGACGAGGTTGGTGCTGACGGATAGCGCCGAGCCCGAGCTCGAGCCCAACGAGGCGGAGCGGGTGGTGTCGTAAGGATTCGACGGGTTGCCACCCCAGCTACTGCGCTGATAGCCCAGGGTCGATGGCAGGATGGCGGCGGGCGCGTGCCGGCCCCCAGGATCGCCAGCGCGGCCGTTGTACTCGGTACACACGGCCTTGGCGTAGATGATGGCCCCCTTGTTGCGCAGTTGCTCGACCAGCACGTGGTCGCGGGCGGGCACGTCGATGTCATAGGCGGCGTCGCCGCCGCCTGTGCTCCGCATGTCCTTCGTGTCGAACGGATCCTTGAAGGAAAAGACCACGCCGTACATCGGCATCTTCTCCAGATCAGGATTGCGCCCGTACGTCGCGTCCAGCTCGGCCGCGTGCTCCAGGGCGTCGGGGTAGTGGCGAAACACCTCACACACCGGGGGCGCCCCGGGCGGCAGCGGCCCCTGCGACGGATGCCGGTCGAAATCTCCGCGACACGTGACGGAACGCTCGCCCCGGATATTGAGGGTCGCCAGCGCATTGACCTGGCCGGCGTCGGGGATGCCGACGATCATGCCGTACTGCTGCTGCACCGAGGGGTCGGAGGCGGTCGCCTCCATGCGACCGTACTCCAGCGGCTTGCCCTTGTACTTGTCGAGATCGGGCAAGAGCGTCGAGGCCTTGACCGTCGCGGTCGGAAAGCGCAGCGGCGCGCCCGCCCGCACCGCGCCCACCGCCGGGGGCGCCGGAGCGCCGTCCTCGGTCATCAGCGCGCTGGCCACGCCGTTGAAGGCGCGCGCGCGGTCGATGTAGTGCTGGACGATCTGGACGCAGGTGATCTCGCCCGCCCGGATCGCCGCGTGCAGATCGTCGATACTCGCCTCTTCGAGCCGGAACGGTCCTTTCTGCACCGCAGGCTGTTCAGGCATGCTTGCTCACGGTGTCGTGAGAGTAGCCGTCGCATCGCCAGTGGTCAAGGCTTGAACCGGCGCTCCTTCAGTGCCTACGCTGCCGCCCGAGCGGCGCTCGACGCGCCTGCCCGTCTTCTACGCCACGACACGCGCCCCGGCCGCCTCAGGCGACCTGATCACTGGTGGCGCGTGTCGCGCGCTGCGGCTACGTGAATGGCTTGGGTGAGAGTATCGGGACTGACCGGCTTGACCAGATGCGCGTCGAAGCCCGCCTCACGCGACAGCTTCTGATCGTCCGGCTGCCCGTAACCGGAGACGGCGACCAAGAGCATCCGACGTCCAGCCTCCGTGGCACGCGAGCCCCACGACTCCCGACCCGGCCGGCATCCGATGGCCTGGAGTTACCACTGGATTGTCGC
>JBOHPM010000356.1:0-3959 GCA_050731715.1 Candidatus Rokuibacteriota bacterium | reverse complement strand
GAGTAGTCGGGCGATGGCGAGACAGTGTGGTGTGAGCCAGACGGCCGTGTGTCGGATCTGGCGCGCCTCGGGCGTCAGGAGTCGATCGAGAGGTCGTTAGCTCCGGCGCGGCCTTGACAACGCCCCGGGGCCCGCCCAATATCGCGGCAGCATTGTCGAACTCTACGCCGGGGAGATGTGCTCATGCCCCTGGTTCGGGTTCGCGGATCCTGCTCGCGCTCCGCTCGCGCGCCGCCGGCCGGCGGCCTCCACCGTGCTGTGTCCACCTGCTGGGCCTCGCGCACGAGGAGGTTTTATGGCTGCTACGGTGGCGGAGCAGCGGGCCGCCGACACGCGACCCGTACACGCAGTTCCCGACCCCCTGCCGCTGACGCTCGCCGGGATGCTGGCGGCCGTCGGACCCCAGGCGATCAACTTCGGCATCTCGATCGGTGGCGGCGAAGCCTACTTGCTCCCGAACGTCTCGGCCCGCGGCACGTTGCACATGCACTGGCTCATGACGATCTCGGTGATCCTGGAGACCGCGCTCGTCTATGAGTGCATCAAGTACAGCATCTGCACCGGCCGCTCCTTCTTTGCCGCGACCAACGATCTCAAGCCCTACGGGTTCTGGCCGTGGTTCTGGACCGTGGTGGCGATCCTCACCTTTGCCTGGCCGGCGTGGATGGGGGGCGCCGTCATCGCCGCCCACCGCTTCACCGGCATCGGCAACCCCTTCCCCTTCGGGCCCCCGCACTACCTGTGGGCGGTGATCGCGCTGCTGGCCGTGCTCGTCATCTTCTACTTCTCGAACCGCACCTACGCCTTCCTGGCGAAGTTCTTCACGTTCATCATGTTCGCCAACATCGTGCTGGTGCTGGCGGTCACGCTCATCGCGGCCAAGCCCGAGCACTACTGGAAGGTGCTCATGGGCTACCTCGGCATCCTCTTCATGACCGAGGGCTTTCCCAGCGCGCTGCCCAAGACCGACGCGCTGGCCCTCTTCAACCAGCCCGGCGGCAGCCTCATGTGGGTCTCGTTCTGGGTCATCGGCGCCGGGTTCGGCATGGGCAAGTACGCGGGTCAGGTGACGGGCGTGCTCCGGCCCCCCGAGGTCATCACCGCCCAGGAGCTCCGCTGGAACACCGGCAGCGCCGACGAGCGCCGCAAGATGCAGCAGTGGGTCAAGGTCGGCGGCTACAGCCTCATCCTCTGGTGGGCGATCATCGGTGGCCTGATCATGACCTATCTCTACTCGGTGGCGGGGCTCGCCTACCTGCACGAGGACTTCCTCAAGACCGGCAAGATCCCGACCGGCGTGCAGGTGCCGCTGCAGATGGCCACCATCGCCCAGGGCGTGATGGGGCCGATGGCGGGCTGGCTCATGCTGCTCTTCATCATGGTCACGCTGTACGACGCGCAGTTCCCCTTCTACGACACCTTCATCGGCCGGACGACGTGCGACGCCATCGCGGTCACGGGTCGAGCCCGGCGGCCGTACCGCTTCTACTACTTCGTGGTGGTGACAGCGGTGGTGCTGGCCGGCTTCTACCTCATCACGGTCGCCCAGCCCTTCATCCTGTGGATCGGGGTGGCCATCTCGGCCCTGATCTACCGCTCGATCGGCGCCTGGCAGATCTGGCTCATCAACAAGCGGCGGCTTCCCGACGGGTTCAAGGTGAGCACCCTCAACACCTGCCTCCTCTGGATCACGGTCGTCACCGGGTTCGGCGGGGTCGGCTACTGGGCCATCACGGTGCTGCCGGGCGAGCTGTGCAAGAACTGGAAGATCCTCTGTCCGTGAGGCGATGCGGGCCCTGCTCTGGGCCGTGATGATGTTCGTCTGGATGTGCGGCCTGATCTCCGGCCTCTGGTGGGTCTGGCCGCACATCCAGCGCCTGGAACTGACCGGCGATCTGGTCGTCGGCCTGATGTGGCTCATCATCGGCAGCGCGGCCTGGGTCATCGCGCTGAACTTCGGGATCCAGCGCTACTGGCGCCGGTGAGGTCCAGGCCGGCACCGGTCAGAGCCCGTCAGTAGATCGAGAAGTCGGTGGCCTTCTCGGTGATGAACTCCAGCAGCGCCGGCGTGCCCTCCTGCGTCTTCTCGACCGCGCGCTTGATGGCCGGGCCGATCTCGCCGGGCTCGGTGACACGCTCGCCCCAACCGCCCAGGGCGCGGGCGAAGTCGGCGTAGTGGCCGCTGATGTCCGTCGAACGGTACTTCTCGGTGGCGACTGGCATCACCTTGAGCTCGATGGCCATCGAGAAGTTGTTGAGGAGCACCGAGAGGATCGGGATCCGTTCCCGGACCGCCGTCTCGAAGTCCATGCCGGTGAAGCCGATGGCGGCATCGCCCCACACGTTGACGCAGAGCTTGTCGGGGTGGGCCAGCTTGGCGCCCATCGCGTAGCCCAGTCCGGTGCCCAGCTGGGTCGTCTTGCCCCAGCCGATGTAGGTGAGGGGTGCCAGGGACTCCCAGAAGGGCGAGATCTGGTCGCGGGGGCTGCCGGCATCGTGGGTGATGATCGTGTTGGCCACGTCCACGTTGTGCATCAGGTCCCACAGGACCCGGTAGGGGGAGAGCGGGGTGGCCTTGGACGTGAGCCGGGGCATCCACTGGGCGAGCCACTCGCTCTTGAGCTTCTTGATCTCTGCGGCCACCGCGGCGGCGCGGCCGCGGGGACGGCCGCCCAGCCGATCCCGCACCTCGGCGATGAGCGCCTCGAGCGTGAGGCCGGCGTCGCCCACGAGGGCCAGGGCCGCCGGCACGTCCTTGTTGATGTCGGTTGGGTCGAGGGTGGCATGCACGATGCGCTTGCCCTTGGGCATGGCCACCCCGTAGTTCGTGGTCGAGAAGCTGCAGCCGATGCCGAAGATCAGGTCGGCCTGGTTCAGGAAGTGGTGGAGCTGTTTGGAGATCGAGCGGCCTCCGGACCCCAACGACAGGGGATGGGTCTCGGGGAACGCGCTCTTGCCCTGCAGGCTCGTCGTCACCGGCGCCTCCAGCAGCTCGGCCAGCTCGCGCAGCGGCTTCCAGGCCTTCGCGTAGTGCACGCCCTGGCCCGCGTAGATGACAGGCCGCTCGGCGGCCACCAGCGCCGCCGCGACCTCGGCGACGGCCCGCGGCTCGGGGGCCACGCGCAGACGGGGCGCCGGAGTGTAGGTCCAGCCGTCGGGCACCTCGGCTTGCAAGATATCGACGGGGAACTCGACCAGCACCGGCCGCGGGCGGCCGTTCTTCACCTGGGTGAAGGCCCGGCGCATGGCGTCGGGCACGTTCTCGGGCAGGATGACCTGCTCGGCCCACTTGGTGATGTGCTGGTAGTTGAGGAAGGAGCTGAAGTTGGGCGGGATGTTGAGGATCCGCCGGGGGTAGCCGCCGGGCAGCACGACGATGGGGACCGAGTCCCCGTAGGCCTGGGCCACGCCGCCGAACGAGTTTTCCGTGCCCGGGCCGTGCTGGTTGGCGAACACGCCGATGCGCTCACCGGAGGTCACCCGGCTGAGCGCGTCGCACATGTGCAGGCCGATCCGTTCCTGGCGCACGATGATCGTCCGGATGTTGGCCTCGGCGGCCGCCTCGATGATGTGGTTGACGGGATACCCGATCAGGCACTGCACGCCCTCACGCTTGAGGATCTCGGCCACGACCGCCGCTGCTTTCACCGGTGTCCTCCTTCGGTATGCCTGGCGCGCCCGGGATAATACGGCCATCCGGGGCCCGGCGCTTCAGCGAATCAGCCCGATCTCCCGCGCGTAGCGCAGGACGCCGGGGTGGATGAGCTCGGGGCGCGTCGCCGCGGCGACCGTGTTGGCCGTCGTCGTCTCCCGGGCCTGGGCCAGACGGCGACCCAGCGCGGCCTCGCCCTGGTGCAGGGCCCGAGCCAGGCGGTAGGCGACGTCGTCGGCCAGCGTGGGTCGCGCCATGATCAGGCTCCACGATCCTACGGACACGATGGGCGCATCCTGCCCGGGAT
>JBOHPM010000355.1:0-3964 GCA_050731715.1 Candidatus Rokuibacteriota bacterium | reverse complement strand
CCGTCATCACGGCGCTGGCTCTGTTCTTCTTCGCGCTGCCCGTCATCACCCCCTGGTGGCGCCGGTTCCGGGGCCTCCCCGCCGGCGCGCCTGCCCCACGGGAGACCTGACGCGTGGATTTCCTCTCCGATCCCGAGTTCTGGGCGCGCTGGCTCTCCATCGTCATCATCGACCTCACGCTGGCCGGGGACAACGCCCTGGTGATCGCGCTGGCCGTGCGCACGCTGCCCAAGCGCCAGCAGTTCTGGGGGCGCATCTGGGGCACCTTCGGCGCCGTGGCCTTGCGGCTGCTCTTCATCGCCATCATCACGGTCCTGCTCAAGATCCCCCTCCTGCAGCTCGCGGGCGGGCTCCTGCTGCTCTGGATCGCGATCAAGCTGATCCGCCAGGAGACGGGGGAGGGAGGAGAGGGCCACGTCCGGCAGGGCACCACGTTGTGGCAAGCGATCTGGATCATCATCGTGGCCGATGTGGTGATGAGCCTGGACAACGTGCTGGCCGTGGCCGCCGCCGCCCACGGCGACATCGTCCTGGTCGTGTTCGGGATCGCGCTCTCACTGCCCCTCGTGGTGTGGGGCAGCGGCATCCTGGCCCGGCTCATGGGCCGCTATCCCTGGATTGTCTGGCTCGGCGGCGGCATCCTGGGGTATGTGGCCGGGGAGATGATACTCAAGGATCGCGTTGTCCATCAATGGCTCGGCGAGGGCGTCGTCGACGCGCTGCACTACCCGCTGCCGCTCGTCCTCGGCATCGGCATCACGGCGCTGGGCTGGTGGTTCGCGCAGCTTTCCCGTCAACGTAGAAACGTCACGGAGAGCCCATGACGGCCGATTCGGCCCCCGACCCCCGACGCCCTGCCGGGCGGGCCAAGACCGACATGGGCATCGAGCCCATCAAGTCCACCCGCATCTACGAGGAGATCGTCCGGCAGATCAAGACGATGATCGCCGAGGGACGGCTCAAGAGCGGCGACCAGCTCCCGCCCGAGCGGGACCTGGCCAGCAAGTTCGTGGTGAGCCGCACCTCGGTGCGGGAAGCGCTGCGGGCCCTGGAGAGCCTGGGGTTCGTGGAGATCCGCCCCGGGGAGGGCACGTTCGTCCGCCAGGTGTCCGTCGAGGAGCTGATCGAGCCGCTGGCCCTGGTACTGGCCGCGCAGCGCGAAGCGATCGGCGATCTGTTCGAGGCCCGGCGTCTGCTCGAGCCCGCCATCGCTGGCCTCGCGGCCCGCCGGGCCACGCCCGACGAGGTCCAGGAGATGGAGCGCATCCTGGACGAGCAGGCCAAGGATCTCGATCGTGGGGGGACGGGGCTGACGCAGGACGGCCAGTTCCACTCGGCGATCGCCGCCGCCGCCCACAATCAGGCCATCACCCGGATCGTGCACGCCATCATGGATCTGCTGACCCAGAGCCGCGAAGAGTCGCTGCACGCCCCGGGCCGGCCCCAGCGCTCCCATCAAGATCACCAACGGGTCCTGGACGCCATCCGGCGACGAGACGACGGCGCCGCCGAGCGGTCCATGCGCGAGCACGTGATTGCGGTGGAGGGGCTGGTCCTCGGTGCCGAGGCGGTGGCCCGCCGGGCCCGCAGCCGGTGAGGGGACGCCGCCGCCGGGGCCTTGACGCCCGCCGGCGCCCCCCGTATACTGCCGACAAATGACTTTGCGCGTGCTGTCGCGGGGCCTTATTCTCCTGGCGCTGCCGGGCCTGCCCGGAGCATCCGCGACCTAGCGCGCGACGGATGCCACGGGCAGGAGCCAGCCCGTGGCAGAGCGGTTGGAGGGCCACGGGTGAGGGCACCCGTGGCCCTCGTTTTTTGGCGGGGAGGGCGTTGAGAGCGATGCGGTCATGACGAAGTACGTCTACTCCTTCGGCGGGGGCAAGGCCGAGGGCTCGTCCCTGATGCGCAATCTGCTCGGCGGCAAGGGCTGCGAGCTCGCCGAGATGACCAACCTGGGCATCCCCGTCCCGCCCGGTTTCACCATCACGACCCAGGCCTGGGCCCGCTACAACCGTGCCGGCCGCCAGTGGCCGGAGGGGCTGTGGGACCAGGTGCTGGCCGGGCTCGGGAAGCTGGAGCACGACGCCGGGCTCGCCCTGGGCGATCCCCGGCAGCCGCTGCTCGTGTCCGTACGCTCGGGGGCGCGCGTCTCCATGCCGGGCATGATGGAGACGGTGCTCGACCTCGGCTTGACCGATGCCACCGTGGAAGGCCTGGCCGTGCGCACCGGCAACGAACGGTTCGCCTGGGACTGCTATCGCCGGTTCATCTCGATGTTCGGCAGCGTGGTGCTCCGGATCAAGCGCGAGGCCTTCGACGAGCAGCTCGACGCGCTCAAGGCCCGGCTCGGCGTCACGGGCGATCCCGAGGTGCCGGCCCCGGAGCTGCGCAAGCTGACCCAGACCTTCAAGGACATCGTGAGCGGACGGACGGGCCAGCCGTTTCCCCAGGACCCGCGCGAGCAGCTCCGGCTGGCCATCACCGCCGTCTTCGATTCCTGGTACGCGAAGAAGGCCGTGGACTACCGACGGATCAACGCCATTCCCGACGACTGGGGCACGGCGGTGACGGTCATGGCCATGGTCTTCGGCAACCTCGGGGAGAGCTCGGGCACGGGCGTCGGCTTCACCCGCGATCCCCGGACCGGCGAGCAGCGCTTCTACGCCGAGTTCCTGCCGAACGCCCAGGGTGAGGACGTCGTGGCCGGGATCCGGACGCCGATGCCGATCGACGCCCTGCAGGAGCGCATGCCGCCGATCTACGAGCAGCTCCTCGACATCGCCGGCCGCCTGGAGCGCCACTACAAGGACATGCAGGACATCGAGTTCACGGTGCAGGAGGGCACCCTCTATCTCCTGCAGACCCGCTCGGGCAAGCGCTCGGCGGCGGCCGCGGTGCGGGTGGCCGTGGATCTGGTCAACGAGAGCGTGATCGACCAGCACACGGCCCTCTTGCGGGTCAGGCCCCAGAGCCTGGGCGAGCTGCTGCATCCCGTGTTCGACCAGCAGGACAAGGCCCGCGCCGTGGAGGCCCAGCGGTTGCTGGCCCGCGGCCTGCCGGCCTCGCCAGGCGCGGCGGTGGGCGAGGTGGTGTTCGACGCCGATCGGGCAGTGGAGTGGGCCAAGGCCGGTCGCCAGGTGGTCCTGGTGCGACCCGAGACCTCGCCGGAGGACGTCGCCGGCATGTACGCCGCCCAGGGCATCGTCACGGCCCGCGGCGGGCGCACGTCCCACGCGGCGGTGGTGGCGGTGGGCATGGGCAAGTCCTGCGTGGTCGGAGCCGGCGACGTCGCGGTGGACATGGAGCGGCGGTTGTTCGTCGCGGGCGGCCGCAACGTCCGCGAGGGCGACGTGATCTCCGTCGACGGCAACACCGGCGAGGTCATCCTCGACGCCGTGAAGACCATCGAGCCCGAGATTCGGGAGGAGCTCCGCACCTTCCTGGGGTGGGCGGACCGCTACCGGAGCCTCGGCGTGCGGGCCAACGCCGACACGCCGGAGGATGCCCGCAAGGCGCGGGAGTTCGGCGCCGAGGGCATCGGGCTCGTCCGCACCGAGCACATGTTCTTCACTCCGGAGCGCATCGCGCTCGTGCGCGAGATGATCATGGCCAGCGACTCGGCCTCCCGGCGGGCGGCCCTGGCCAAGCTGCAGCCCCTCCAGCGCGACGACTTCATCGGGATCTTCCGCGCCATGGACGGCTTGCCCGTGACCATCCGGCTGCTCGACCCGCCCCTGCACGAGTTCCTGCCGCGCTACACCGACCTGCTGGAGGAGTACACGCGGCTGGAGGCCCGTGGCATCAGCCCGGCCCGACAGCGGCTCGAGGAGATGATGGTCAAGGTCCGCTCCCTGCAGGAGGCCAACCCGATGCTCGGCCATCGCGGCTGCCGCCTGGGCATCACCCACCCGGAGATCTACGGGATGCAGGTCCGGGCCATCATGGAGGCGGCGTGTACCGTGGC
>JBOHPM010000354.1:0-3968 GCA_050731715.1 Candidatus Rokuibacteriota bacterium | reverse complement strand
AGCGCCTTGGCGACCCGATTCAGCGTCCGCCAGCGGTCCACCCGCGCCTCCGAGGCCGCAAAGAACTCGTTCAGACCGGTGATCTGGTTGTCGCTCGTCCCTGACGTAGTCATCCCCGCTCCTCCTCGGCGGCGGCCGCACCCGTCGATCGCTCGCGCGCAGTAACCCCGCGCGAGTAAAGCACATTGCGTGGCGGCCAGGGCAATGGGACGTTGGTCCTATTGCCCAATTCTGATCGCCGGCGTCAAATCCGGGGCGCTACGAAACCGGGGATTCTCTCCCGAGCGGGCCATTTTGAAAAGGCCTGCCAGACGCCGAGGCCGGGGCAGCCGCGGTTACCTGCTGGTTGCCGGATTCCGAGCTCACCGAAGCGTCATCTGCATGCAGCCCCCTAATCGGAGGTTCAGGATGAGCATCCAGGCGGCAGATTACCTCGTGCATTTCTCGAACGTCCTGTTGCTCGTGTCGTACTCGGTGCGGGAGATTCTCTGGTTGCGCTGGTTTGCCGTCGCCGCCGCGCTCACCAACATCCCGTACTTCCTGCTTCAGGGCACCGTGCTCTGGCCACCGGTCCTCTGGGCCCTGGTCTTCACGGCGATCAATCTGTATCAGATCGCGCGCATCTATCACGAGCGACGTCCGGTGGTGCTCTCGGCCGACGAACAGGCGCTCTATGACCTGGGGTTTCGTTCGCTTCGAACGCGCGAGTTCGTTGCCCTGGCGCTGGTGGGCGAGTGGAAGAGCGCCGGGGCCGGAGAACGGATCGTGACCGAAGGAGAGCCGGCCTCGGGCATCTGCATCTCGATCACCGGAAGCGCCGAAGTCCGCAAGCAGGGCACGCGGATGGCGACGCTGAGACCGGGGCACATCATCGGCACGGCGCTGGCCCTCACGGGTGAAGCCTCACCGGTGGACATCACCTTCACCGAGCCCGCCCGTTACATGCGCTGGGCGCTCCCGAGCCTGCGCACGTTCATGGACAAGCGGCCGGACTTGCGTGTCACGCTGCAAGGTCTCGTCAACCGCGATCTTGCCGGCAAGCTGGAGCGGCTGGTGTCGTCATGAGGCCGGGCCGGGAACGGCCGCCCAGCGACGCTGGGCCATCTGTGAGATGCTGAGGCGCGCAATTCGGTCGTCGGCGAAGGCGACCCGGGAGGTGTCGTGTGCTCACATGGGTCTGGGCGGCCGTCGTGCTTGCCGGTATCGCGCTGCCCGTCTCGGCGGAAGCAAGCGGTGGAGTTCCCCTGCGGAAGCTCGAGCTCAACACGTTCACCTGCGGGGACTTGGCGGCTGTGCCCCATCGGATGGTGCGCGAGGGGATTCTCGTCTACATGAATGGGTACCTCGATGGCGCGCGGAAGGAGCCGACCTGGGATGCCGAGGTGGCCGGAAAACGCATCGACGAGGTCATGCGCCTCTGCTCGGCAAACCCGAAGTCGATTCTTTTCGATGCATTCAACCGCGCCGGGAGCCGCTAGGTGGCGTGAGCAACCCCGCCGAGCGCGCGCTAGAGGAGCATGCCCAGCAGGCTCTTGAGGATCTGCTCCGCCGGCACCACGGTCAGCAACAGCGGCGCGAACGGCGCCGCGGCGGCCACGGCCAGTTGAATGATCGTGTCCCGGCCGAAGGGCACCGCGCGCATCTCCCGGACCACCTCATAGCTGTTGGCCAGGTCGGCCAGCGATTGGATGTCGGCGCTTCCCACCAGCGGCTCGCCGGGCGGCGCGGCGCCCCCGATCCACTTCTCGTGGAATTCCGTGGTGTAGCGCGATCCCAGCGCGCCGTACTCGTGCCGGCCCCGTCGCTTGAGCGCCACCAGCGCGGGCGCGAAGACGAACAGCGGTCCCAGCACGAGGAGGAGCTGCAGGATGACGAAGGCGGCGATCTCGTACTGGAACGCCTGGAGGGTCGCCCCGTGGAAAAAGATCCGCGCGGCGATGAAGACGGCGAGAAACGCGCTCTGGGCCAGGATCACGGGCATGAACGCCGCGGGCGCGCTGGCCAGGAACCCCAGCCCGCCCGCCCGGTCGGGATGGGTCGGCGTCAAGTTCAGGGGCAGACGAGCGACGCGGCGTAGGAAGACGAACCAGATGAAGAGTCGGAGGTACCAGCGAAGCAACAGGAACTGAAAGATGGGGTTGCTCACGTGTCCGTACCACTGGCCGGCCAGCGTCAGGCTGCGCCCCGCGGGCTCCACGGTGGCGTACCACGTCGAGGTGGTCAGGCCGCCCACGCCCTTCCACAGCATCCAGCCGAAGCCGAACACGGCTACCGCGAGAATGACCTCGAGGGCCAGCGAGTTCCGGAGTCTTATCGCTCCGTCGATCGCCGCGCGAAAGCCGGGCAGGGTCGCAGGCGTGACGATCCCGGCATCCACGAAGTGCCGCACCACGGGCCGGATCCGTTGATGGACGATCAGTTCCGCCAGGAGGAGCAGCGGGATGGCCACCAAGAACCGCCCGTGCGCCTCGAGGTCGTAGAGGAAGGGCACGCGCACGGCCTGGCCGATCGCGAGGCCCTCATAGGCCGTCAAGAGCAGCAGCGGCAGCCAGGTGATCAGCGGGATGATGATCAGGCGGCGGCCCAGAAGCTCGAGCGCGGGGCCCGCCGCGTACAGCTGGCGCCAGAGCTGATAGAGGGGGCCGCCGAGCACGAGGGAGAAGTCCGCGGGCTCCGACAGGATGGCCGAGGAGTCCAGCGTGCGCCTTGTCCGGCTCAAGCACTCACCTCGCGGTGGTCAGCCGCCGGGTCTGCGGTGGGCGGCGTACGCGCTCACCAGCCAGGCGATGACCACGGCAACATAGAACTGGCCGACCACCGCCTCCACGACCGCCAGCATCTGGGTCAGCGGCAGTCGCGGGGTAATGTCCCCGTATCCGAGCGTGGCGAGGGTGACAAAGCTGAAATAGATGAGCTGAACCTCGATGAGCTCCTCACCGGCTCCACCGGTCGCGGCAGGCAGGGCGAAGCTCTCGGGCGCGAGCGCGACGATGGCCTGGTAGCCGGCGGCGAACCCGAGACCCGCCAGCATGTACGCCACGATGGCCGCGAAGATCCTGTCGAGGGAGATCTCGGCGCCGCGCAACACATAGTCGAGCGTCGCGATGATACACCCACCGAGCAGCACCGCCACCAGGACCCTGGAGCTCGTGTAGAACAGTGTCGCCTGCTGAGGCTCGGCGACGGGCGCCAGCTTCAGAACCAGCACGAGCACCCAACCGACCAGGAACGCCCAGCGTAGCCGGCGGTACCTGCCCGCCGGCAACGAGATCATCACCGCGCCGAGATACAGCAGGCTGAGGACGAGCCAGAGCACCTGGAATCGAAGCTGCAGCGGGACCAGCAACAGCGCGAGCACCATCAACACGCAAAGCTGGAAGAAGCGCGCTGACTTCCACGTCTCACGCGTCACGATCGAAGCGCCCCGGTTCAGGGAGAGCGTCCGGGCACAGTCTCGGCCGGGATCAGGTAGAACATGGTGGCCAGGATGAGGTAGAAGGCGACGAGCTGGACGCCCTTGTACCAGTTGGCGCGGCCATCGCCCGCGACGTGCCCGCCGATCAGCACGCCCAGGAACAGCGCGCCGATCTCGAGCCGGCTGAACCCCAGCGTCAAGGGTTCGGTTGCCACCAGGCGGGACACCAGCACGAGAACGGGGGTGACGAACAGGGCGATCTGCAAGCAGCTCCCCATCGCGATGCCTACCGACAGGTCCATGTGGTTCTTGCGGGCCATGGCGATGGCCGCCCCACTCTCGGCGGCGCCGCCGACCACCGCGAGGAGCACGATCCCGATGAACAGAGGAGACATCCCGAGCGCGTGGCCGGTCGCCTCCGCGGCGCCGACCAGCATCTCGCTCATCCACGCCGCGCCGAGCGAGGCCACCAGCAGAGTCCCGACGGCCCGGGCCACGCTCCACGGGGCGCCGTGCTCCGTCTCGGCCACCCTGGTTCCGGCGAAGACCTCCG
>JBOHPM010000353.1:0-3975 GCA_050731715.1 Candidatus Rokuibacteriota bacterium | reverse complement strand
GCCGACGGTGGGAGCGCGCACCGGGACTGCCTTCATGGAGGTGAGCCGGCGCCACGGCGACTTCGCCCTCGTGGGGGTGGCCGCCACGATCAGCCTCGACGAGGCCGGCATCTGCACGGCCAGCGCCCTCGCGGTGACGGGCGTGGGTCCGACACCGATCGTGGCCCGGGAGGCGGCCCGCACCCTCGTGGGCGTGAAGCCCACCGCGGCGGCCCTCGACGACGTGGGCCGCCGGGTGTCGGCGGCGCTCCGGCCCGACAGCGACCTCCACGCCTCCCGCGAGTACCGGCAGCACGTGGCTGGTGTGCTCACGCGGCGCGCGCTGGCGCGGGCGGTGGAGCGGGCCCGGGGCCGACCGGACGGCAGCGGCGCGGGGCCCGCATGATCGAGCGCGCGATTCGCGTTACCGTCAACGGCCAGGCCTATGAGCGGACCGTGGAGGCACGCAAGACGCTGGCCGATTTCCTCCGCGACGACCTGGAGTTGACCGGCACTCACCTGGGCTGCGAGCACGGCGTGTGCGGGGCGTGCACCGTCGTGCTCGACGGGGCCGCCGTCCGCTCCTGTCTGCTCTTCGCCGCGCAGGTGCACGGGTGCCAGATCCAGACCGTCGAGGGGCTGGCCGACGGCGATCGGCTCAACCCATTGCAGCAGGCGTTCCACGAGCACCACGGCCTGCAGTGCGGCTTCTGCACGCCGGGCTTCCTCATGACCCTCACCTGCTTCCTGCGCGAGTGCCCGAACCCGTCGGAGGCCGAGATCCGCGAAGCGATCGCCGGGAACCTCTGCCGCTGCACCGGCTACAAGAACATCGTGGCGGCCACGCGGGCGGCCGCCGCGGCAGCGAGGCGTTGATGGCCGGGGCCGTCGGACGCTCGGTGC
Organism: Candidatus Rokuibacteriota bacterium; assembly: GCA_050731715.1. GTDB lineage: Bacteria > Methylomirabilota > Methylomirabilia > Rokubacteriales > CSP1-6 > 40CM-4-69-5. The sequence goes on along the minus strand of JBOHPM010000353.1, from coordinate 3,093 downwards.
GGCGCAAGGAGGACCACCGCCTGCTGACCGGCCGCGGCAAGTACGCCGCCGACTTCCGGCTCCCCGGCATGCTCCACGCGGCCGTGCTGCGCTCGCTGCATGCCCACGCCCGCTTGGGGGCGATCCGGAGCAAGGCTGCCCTGGCCTTGCCCGGCGTGGTGGGCGTCGTGACGGCCGCGGACCTCGGCGCCATCGGCCGCATCCCCGTGCGCCTGGGCCAGCGTCCGAGCACCACCGCGGTGGCCTGCCTGCAGCCGCCGCTGGCGCGGGACAAGGTGCGGTACGTCGGCGAGCCCGTGGCGGTCGTCATCGCCACCAGCCGCTACCTGGCCGAGGACGCGCTCGATCTCCTGGAGGTCGACTACGACCCGCTGCCCACGGTCGCCGACGCGCGGCGGGCGGTGGAGCCCGGCGCCCCTGTGCTTCACGAGGCGGTCGACGACAACGTCGTTGACAGGCTCCAGACCCACCGGGGCGATGCCCGGACGGCCCTGGCCGGCGCCCGTCACCGCGTGAGCGAGCGCCTGGCCGTCCAGCGCCACACCGGCGTGCCGATGGAGACCCGCGGCCTGACGGCGGCCTACGACGCCGGCTCCAGGGTGCTGCGACTGTGGGGGGTGGCCAAGGTGCCGCACTTCAACCGCCGGGTGCTGGCCGACCTCCTCGGACACCCCGAGCACCTGATCCACTTCGTCGAGCTGGAGGTGGGCGGTGGCTTCGGCGTCCGCGGTGAGTTCTACCCCGAGGATCTGGTCGTGCCGTGGGCGGCCCGGCGCTTCGGCCGGCCCGTGCAGTGGATCGAGGACCGGCGCGAGCACCTCATGGCCACGAATCACTCGCGCCAGCAGGACCACGACATCGAGCTGGGCTTCGACGCCGACGGCCGGATCGTGGCGCTGGCGGACCGGTTCATGGTCGACATGGGCGCCTACATCCGCACCCACGGTGTCACGGTACCGGAGCTGACCGCGGCCCTGCTGCCCGGGCCGTACCGCATCCCCCACTACTCCGCCGAGATCCGCTGCGTGCTCACCAACAAGACCCCCACCGGCACCTATCGCGGCCCCGGCCGCTTCGAATGCACGTTCGTGCGCGAGCGTCTGATGGACATCGCCGCGCAGCAGCTGGGCATCGACCGCCTCGAGCTGCGCCGCCGCAACTTCGTGACGCCGGCCGAGATGCCCTACGAGGTCGGCGGAGGCTCGCTGAACCAGAAGACGGTCTACGACTGCGGCGACTACCGCTCCGCCCTCGACCAGGCCCTCGAGGCGGCCGGCTACGAGGCCGCCCGGGTCGAGCAGGCCGAGGCCAGGCGCCGGGGCCGCCTGGTCGGCATCGGCGTGGCCTGCCTCGTCGAGAAGGCAGGCCTCGGTCCGTGGGAGTATGCGCGCGTGGAGGTCGATGGGACGGGCCACGTCGTCGTCTACTCGGGCATCGCCGCCGTGGGGCAGGGGATCGAGACGACCCTGGCCCAGGTCACCGCCGACGAGCTGAACGTCCTCCCGGAAGCGATCACCGTGATCCACGGCGACAGCGCCCAGGTTCCGTTCGGTGTGGGCGGCTTCGCCAGCCGGGGCGCGGCGGTGGCGCTGCCGGCGGCCCAGGAGGCGGCCCGCAAGGTGCGCGCCAAGATCGTCCGCGTGGCGGCCACGTTGCTGGAATTGGCCGCCGAGGACCTCGTGCTCGAGGGCGGCGCGGTTCACGTGCGCGGCTTGCCCGACCGGCGGGTGACCTTCCGCGAGCTGGCCCGCGCCGCTGTGCCCGGGCCGCCCGGCATGGAGCCGGGCCTCTACGCCGCCCACTTTTTCGAAGCGCCGAGGATGACGTATCCGTACGGCACTCATGTGGCGGTGGTCGAGGTCGATCCCGACACGGGATTCGTGAGCCTGCTCAAGTACGCCATCGCGTACGACATCGGACGGGCCGTGAACCCCATGATCGTGGATGGGCAGCTCGTCGGCGCGCTGGCCCAGGGGATCGGCGGCGCGCTGTTCGAGGAGCTGGCCTACGACGAGCAGGGTCAGCCGCTCACCACCACCTTCATGGACTACCTGATCCCGACGGCGATGGAGATGCCGGCGGCGACGGAGGTTCGGATCCTGGAGGAGACGCCGACGCCCTTGAACCCGCTGGGCGTCAAAGGGGTGGGGGAGGGCGGCAGCTCGGGGTGTGGCGGCGCCATCGCCAACGCCGTCGCCGATGCGCTGGCGCCGCTCGGCGTCGTGATCACCGCGCTCCCGCTCTCGCCGGATCGGCTCCTGGCCCTCATCCGAGCGCAGGCGGACGGCCCGACCGCGGGTCGGGCTCCTTGACCGCTCCGGACGCGGCGGGCTAGTCTCGCGAGCACAGAGACGGCGAGCGGTAGGACAGGAGGGTCGGTCATGGAGTTTCCGCTCCGCGGCCCGGACGAGTTGGAGCAGCCCGAGGTCGGGCCGGCGCGCTCCGAGGACGCCCGCATCCTGCATCTGGAGCGCGTCCCGCTCTTCAGCGGCCTCAGCGACGACCAACTCCGTAGCGTGGCCGGCATCTCCAAGATCGTGGAGGCCCGTGCCGACACGATCCTGACCCGGATGGGCGAGCCGGGGGATTCGTTCTTCGTCATGATCGACGGCCGGGCGTCGGTGCAGACGCAGGTCGGCGTCGGCGATCCGCTCCAGCCCGGCGATTTCTTCGGCGAGATGAGCCTGCTCGATGGCGAGCCGCGCTCCGCCACCATCACTGCGACGACCGATGTGCGATTGCTCGTCGTCGAGCGCGCCCACTTCTGGCGGTTGCTGGACGAGACGCCGGAGGTGACCCGACGGATTCTCGGCGTGCTCTCGCGACGGGTCCGGCGCCTCGAGCAAGCGGCCAACGCGCTGCTGCGCGGCGTCAGCTGGGTGTGATCCTCCGCGCCCACACGGCGTAGAGCGGGTCGCCCCCGCCGGGCGAGCGATCCTCATCCACGATGTCCGTCCACCCACCGGCGGCCTCGAAGTACGTGCGGACCAAAGTGCGGTGCTGGGCGTCGGTGGCCTCGAGCCAGATGGCGGCGGCCTTGGTGGGGAAGCAGCGGTTGGAGAACGAGACCACGAACGGCGCGCCCGGCTGCAG
>JBOHPM010000352.1:0-3981 GCA_050731715.1 Candidatus Rokuibacteriota bacterium | reverse complement strand
GGGCGCTCCTGGACGACGTGCCCGGACAAGGCGGGCGAGCTCTGCGGCCCGCGTGGCTACACGGTTAGCGCGCAGGCGAGCGGACCTGTCTTCGTTGGCGGCACCCTGACGTCAAAGCGAACGATGACGGTAACGTGCGGGCCCGAGAAGTAGCGGGTCCCGAAATGGGAGTTGATGGACAGTGGAGGCCGAAGGGGGTTACAGCTGAACCCGCCACCTGGACGTGGCGATCAAGCCGACTTCCTCCTCGGTGACCGGCTTGCGGAGGACGCTCATCATCCGCACAGGGAGCCACCGTGCCTTGGCCAGGTCGGCTCCGGTCGCGTGCAGGATTCCGCTGATCGCCGAATGCTCGTCCGCCAGCAGCGCGAGCAGCAGAAGATCGGGGTCCACGGTACACCGCCTCTTCACGGTGAGGACGACTTCCAGCACGGCCTTGAGTTCGGGAGAGAAGGCGGGTTCGCCACTTGTGGCCGACCCGGGAGCCTCCCCAAGGACCCGTTCGGCCTCAGCCCGCAGCGTCTCAGGGCTCACGCCAAGCTGCTCCAGGTAATGGACTGTGAAGTTTCCGCCGACCTGGAGAATGCCCATGAGCAGGTGTTCGGGACCGACCGTCTCGTGCCGACGGCTCCGGGCCTCTTCCGTGGCCAGGACCACGGCTCGGCGCGCCGGGTCGGTAAACCGCTTCAGCATCTCGTCCCCCCCGGTCAGTGGGCAACAGGGCAGTGGGTCACGCCCCGCTGCCTACCTGAGCGTGCAGAACCCCTGCGCCTCGATGCCCAGGGCCACGTTGAACCTGCGGCGGTTGTCGGTGGCGTCAACCACGCAGTGATTATACGGGTTGCTGGTGTGCAGATAGCGGCAGGAAGCGGCAGGGCCGGTCACCAGCCCTGAGCTCAGGCTCCTCCCGTGCGCGCCGCGTCCCGAAGCGGCGGCCGGAGAGGGGGAGGGGCGATCACCGCCATGCTCGACATGAGATCGCGAGGAAACCCTGACCCGCGCGCTGCTGGCCGCGCTCGAGGCGTTCGGCGGCGTGCCGCTGGCCACGGCAAAACTGCCCTCCTGACTTGAGAATCTACGGGTTCTTCAGCGTCACGTCCTCGTAGGAGGGGAACGGGCTCATCCACACATCCGTGATCGTATGCTTGGCGATCCGCGGGCCCACGCCCATCAGCGCCCGGAGGTCGTACACCGGCGCGAACATCACCCGGTCGATCGAGAGCTGCTGGATCTTATGCAGGAGCGCCTCGCGCTTCTTGACGTCGCGCTCCCGGCCCTGCTGCTGGAAGAGGTCGTCGATGTCGGGGTACCCGCCGTAGGCGTAGGTGCCCTTGGACTGGATGAACCCCTCCACGCGGCTCGCCGCGTTGCCGGAGTTGCCCACCGCGGTCATGAACACCCCACGCAGCTTCTTCTCCTGCCAGGCTGCGTAGAACGTCGCGCGCTCCATCTGCTTCATCCGCATGCGAATGCCGACCGCGTTCAGGTAGTTCATCACCGCATCGGCCAGCGTGGGGAAGCCGGGGATGGCCGCAAACTCGCCAGCGTCGAGTCCATTCGGATACCCGGCCTCGGCGAGCAGCTGCTTGGCCTTCTTGGGATCGTAGGCCGGAGGCTCGACCTGGAGCGCGAAGTCCATGACCCGGGGCACGATCACGCCCGCCGGCGGGCAGAACCCGAGGCACGCCGCCTCGTTGAGCTGCTGCCGGTTCAGCGCGTGATTCACCGCTACCCGCAGCCGCTTGTCGTGCCACGGCGACTTCGGGTCCCACTGTTCGGCGAACTCCAGCCAGAAGATCGACGCGTGCTTCGAGGCCACGATCTGCAAGCGGGGATCGCGCTGCAGGTCCTGGGCCTCGGGACCGTCGAGGGCGACCGCGATGTCGGCTTCACCGCTCTTCAGCACCACGGCGCGCGTGGTGGCGTCGGTGACGCTCTTCATGACCCACGTCTTCACGGTGGGCGAGCGGCGCCAGTACCCGGTGTTGGCCTCGAGCACGACCTCGACGCCAGGCTTGTGGCTCACGAACTTGTAGGGGCCGGCCCCGATGGGATGCTTCTTGAAACCGTCGTCGCCCACCTGGGTCAGGTACTTCTTGGGCACCACGAGCCCGGCCGCCGTGGCGGTGGTTCCGTAGAACGTCATGAAGTCAGGCCACGGCTGCTTCAGGTGGAAGCGCACGACCTGGGCATCGACGATCTCCACCTCCCGCACCCGTTCCTTCAGGATCGTGGCCCCGGCGCCCCGGTAGCGCTCGAAGCTGAACTTCACGTCCTCGGTGGTCAGGGGGTCGCCGTTGTGGAACTTCAGCCCGGGGCGCAGCTTGAACTCGTACGTTTTGCCGTCCGGGCTCTCCTTCCAGGACTCCGCGAGGCTCGCGCCCATCTTGTGGGGAGGATAGGGGCGGACCAGGGCATCGTGGAGAGCGTAGAGGATGCCGAAGGGCGTGATCTGCGGCGGCGCGGTGGAGGGATCGAACCAGCTCGGCGCGATCGTCACGTGCCAGGCCATGGTGGCCTGCCCCGACGGCGCCGATTGGGCGGAGGTCGGCGACGTGCCGCCCAGGATGACAGCGGCAACGAGCGCGACGGTGAGGAGCAACGAGCCAGTCGAGAGTGTCCGGGTCAGTGAACCCATCATCATCACCTACCCCCTGGCGATCGGGTCGAGAGCCGGATGATCCCTTGGAGGATCGCCGCAAACAAGGGCGCCGTCAAGGGCCCAGGCGGGGTTAGATCTTAGGGCGGCGGCGCGCTATTCTTCGGGGCGGAGATCCCGGCCAGGAGGGCCCTGAGGACGGCCACTGCAGAATGGATCGGGAGCATGGCTGTGGGCCTCTGCCTGGTCGCCGTCGCCTCATGGGCCGACAAGGCGCCGGCCCCGATCCCGTGGCCGAAGTCACGTTGCGCGCGGAAGAGCGGAATAGCGCCAGCAGTGTATCTGCACCCTAATACGCACCCGAGCACCCAGATGCAGATGGTCAACGAGGCGAAATCACCTTATTACACAGAAGCCTTGCGCCTCGATTCCGAGCGCAGTATTAAATTTGCTGCGGCTCTTCAGCCAAGCGTAACTCCTCAACCACATACGCCACAGCCTGAGTCAATCCCCGGCAAAGCCGACCCTCGTTGCACCCCCCGTGCACCCGGCCCGGAGGCGCAATGAGCGTCGCGCAGACGAAATCTCGTGGTCGCAGAACGACCCGCACGAGCTACAAGGCGAGCCAGGCTCGCCGCGACGGGACGTACGGAGGCCAGGAGAATGAAGCTGGAGCAGATCACAGCGAAACTGCTGACGGGCTGTCCCTGCGCGCGATACCGGGCTGCCCAGAGCCTGCTGGCGGTCGGTGAAGAGAACCGCGAGTTCGCCCAGAAGCTCGACCGAGAGCGCCGGGAGCATCTGGCTGCGACGCTTCCCGAGGTCGGCTGCCCGACGAAGCAGAAGCTGTGGGACGCCTGGGTCGAGATCCCGGACGATGGCGACCCTACCGGCAGGCTTCGACACGTCGAGGACCAGCTGAACGTCTTGCGGCTCGGGGTCTGCGAGCATGAAGAAGCGGCGATGCGCCGGCTGCTGGAGTGCCTGGCCGCCGAGGTGGTTGATGTGCGACCATGCGGCTGCTGGTGGCGTCGTGGCCAGGGCAAGACCACTCCTGCTCCGACTTGCCGAGGCTCCGATGACCATCCCGACCTGCTGCGACACACCGATGCGCGCCGAGCTCGGCTGAAGCAGCGCCGGAACCGATAGCCCACGTCCATACGAACTCGTTGACGCCAACCATTTCCTTTCCGTTCCAGGTGCTAGCCCACCACGTTTACAAGCCAGACCCAACCCCAATCCATAACTTGGCAAACGACTGCCAACGCGGCAGGATGTAGCGACTGAGGCGCGACCACTGGAAGGAGGGCGCCATGGACATCAGCAACCGCTGGCGGCGCGTTGGTATATGTTCCGATGGACTCCCCGCCGCACCTTGCGTG
>JBOHPM010000351.1:0-3991 GCA_050731715.1 Candidatus Rokuibacteriota bacterium | reverse complement strand
AGGCGAAGCCGTCGGCGTAGGTCACCCGCTCCAGCCCCGAGCCGTCCACGTTGACGAGGTAGAGGGCGAAGGAGCGGCCCTGGGGATCGTGCAGGTTTGAGGCGAAGATGACCTGGTGCCCGTTGGGAAGCATGAAGGGCGCGAAGTTCGCGGCGCCGTTGCGGGTCACCTGGATGAGCCCGGTGCCGTCGGCCTTCATCACGAAGATCTCCAGACGCCGCGGGCGCACCAGTGACTGGCGCAGCAGGGCGCGGTACTCCTCCAGCTCGGCGGCCTCGGGCCGCGCGGCCCGGAACACGATGAAGCGGCCGTCCCAGGAGAAGAAGGCGCCTCCGCCTCGACCAGCACCCCGGCGGCCCCCGCCAGCCCGAGCTTGAGCACGGTCCGGCGATCGAGGATCCGGCCCAGGATTACCGGCGCTCCTCGAGGATCGCCTGCACCTGCCGCTCCTGGCCGTCGCGGACGACGACCACCTCGACGCGATCGCCCGCGCGCCGGGTACGCAACGCGAAGGTCAGGTCGTCGAGCGTGGTCACCTCGACGCCCGCGAACCTGACGATGACGTCACCGGCTCGAACTCCGGCCTTGTCGGCCGGGCTCCCCGGCCGCACGCTGGTGATCTTCACACCCGGCTGCCCGGCCGTGCCGAAGTCGGGGACCACGCCGAAGAACGGACCGTAGCCGCCGCGCTTTCCTGCGGCGGGCGCGGGGACCTTCACGTAGGCCGGCGGGGTCGGCTGGGCGGCGACCGAGGCGGCCACACGGGCCACGAGGTCGGCGACGGTCTGCAATCCCTTGGCGTTGATCCGGTCCCAGGTGTCGGTCGGGCGGTGGTAGTCGCTGTGGGCCCCGGTGAAGAAGAACAGGACCGGCACGCCCGCCCCGTAGAACACGACGTGATCGGAGGGCCCGAACGGATCGTCGCGCAGCTCCAGCGCCAGACCCTGGCCGGCGTCGGTCACGAAACGACGCAGCCCGCTCCCGCTCCCGACGCCGCCCACGTAGACTTTGCCGTCGCGCAGCCGCCCCACCATGTCGAGGTTGATCATCAAGACGGTCCGCTCCAGCGGCAGGGCCGGATGTCTCACGTAATGTCCGGAGCCCAGGAGACCCATTTCCTCGGCGGCGAAGGCGACGAAGACGAGCGTGCGCGGGGCGCCGCCGGCCGCGGCGAACGCCTGGACCAAACCCATGACGGCGGCCGTGCCCGAGGCGTTGTCGTCGGCGCCTGGATGAACCACCCCGGCCTGATCGGGCTCCAGCGAGCCCTCGCCCCCGCGGCCCAGGTGATCGTAATGCGCACCGATGATGATCGCCTCCTGGCCGAGGCGCGGATCGGTGCCGGGCAGGATGCCGACCACGTTGGCGGTGGTGCCGTGCTCGCGAACGATGCTGACCTGTACGCGGATCCTCGTTCCCGTGAGCGCCGCCGACCGGGGCCCGAGGGCCTGATCGATGGCCGCCGCCCGGTCGGTCAGGCCCGGGCCGGCCCGCGTCAGCATGGCATCGGCCGTCCCCCGCGTGACCGCGGCGGCAAGAATTCCCCAGGGCTGGCTCAGGCCGCGGAGCTCAGGCAGCGCGTCGCGGTCCGCAGCGGGATGGCTCACCAGGAGAATCGCGCGGGCGCCGTGCTCGCGCGCGTTGATGATCTTGTGACGGCGATCGGAGTAGTGATAGGCGTCGGGCCGCCGGAAGGGGCTCGCCGGATCGCCGGCCCGCGGCTCCTGCGTCATGGCGATGACGACCTTGCCGCGCACGTCGACCCCGGCGTAGTCGTCATAGTGCAGGTCAGGCGCGGTGATCCCGTAGCCGACGAACACCACCTCGCTCGTCACCTCGCCGTCGGTGGAGACCGCCAGCGGGACGAAGTCACGCCCCACCAGGAACGTCTGGGCCTTCGGATCGAGGACCGTCAACGCGTTGGTCGCGCCCAGGCGGGTCCCCGTGGGCACCGAGAAGGTCTGGAGAAAGCCCGCCGCGTCACCGCCGGGACGGAGCCCGGCCTCCTGGAACACGCGGGCGATGTGACGAGCGGCACGGTCGGCGCCGGGCGTTCCCGGGGCGCGGCCCTCCAGATCCGGCGCCGACAGGATGCGGACGTGATCGATGAGCCACTCGGCCGGGGGGACGACGACCGCCGCCGCGTGCGCGAAACCCCACGCCAGCACGGCCGCCAGCACGAGCAGGCGACAGACGCGAAGTCGCATCCCTCTGATTGTAGAGCACCCGGCCAGAGGGCCGGGCCCGCCTCAGCTCCGGCGCGGGCTCGGGGCCCCGCTCATCTCCACGCCGTAGCCGGGCAATACGCGCGCATCGATCACGCACACGGCGCCCTGCTGGACCGCCGCGAGGCCCTTGGCGATGGCCGGCCCCACATCGGCCGGGCGGGTCACCGGACCGATGCCCTCGGCGCCCTGGGCCCGCGCCATCGCCGCCAGGTCGATGTCGGGATCGGCCAGGCGCTGGCCGATCCACTTGTTCTCCACGGGCCGGCCGCGCTGCTTGGCCACCCGCTCCTGGTGCAGCTCGTCGTTGTAGAACGCCCGGTTGTTGCACACGATGATCAGGCAGGGAATGCCGTAATGGGTCGCCGTCCACAGGGCCGTCACGCTCATCAGGAAGTCGCCGTCGCCCATGAGCGCCACCGGTAGGCGCTCCGAGCCCTTGAGCGCCAGGGCGGCGCCCACGGTGATGCCCGGCCCCGAGCCCACGCCGGCGCCGCCGTCGGCGCCGATGTAGTCGAGCGGATGGCGGAAGTGACGATAGCCGCCGTGCCAGCCCAGGGGGACGCGCGTCAGGGTCACCGGAATGCCTCGCGTCGCCTCGTTGAAGGCCCCGGCCAGCGCGCGCAACGACAGCGCTTCGCCGGTCTCCGGTCGGGCCTCGTCGTACGAGGGCGCCGAGGCCCGCTCGGCCCGGCGCGGGGACACGGCGTCGAGCAGGGCCGGCAGCGCCACATCGGGCTCGCAGAGCAGATAGACGTCGACGACGGGAAGGCCCTGGTGATCCATGCTCCAGCCCCGGTGGGCGTGGGCGTCAGGAGAGACATTGATGACCCGGGCCGCCACCCGCTCCTCGCCAAAGGCAGCCTTCAGGGTACCGGCCAGATCGTTCCAGTCGAGCGAGAGGATGACGTCGGCCTCCCGGATCGCCGTCTGGGCGGCGGGCAGCGGGAACGATGCGGGCGGGGCGGCGTGCAGCGGATGATCGGTCGGAAATGCCGCGGCCTGCTTCAGATCCGTGATCACCGCCGCGTTCAGGGCTTCGGCCAGCGCCACCCGCGCGTTCCACGCGCCCTCGCTTCGCCGGCTCCGTCCGATCAGCATGACCGGCCGGCGGGCCCCGGAGAGCAGGCGCGCGGCCTCCGTCACCAGCTCGGGGGCCGGCCGGGGGCTCTCCGGGGCCCGGTGCCGCGCGGCGTCGGGCATCGGCGGCAGCGCGTCGATCCGCGCTTCTTGCAGCCCGGCGTCGAGGTTCACGTAGACCGGCCCGCGCGGCGCCGTGTTGGCGAGCTGGGCCGCCCGCATCAGCGCCTCGCACGCAGCCGGCACCGAGGCCGGCTGGTTGTCCCACTTCGTGTAGTCGCGGACGAGCGCGCCCTGGTCGGCGGCGGTGTGGATCCAGTCGATCCACGGCCGGCGCCGGGCCGCGTCCCAGGGGCCGGTAGCGCCCAGCACCAACACCGGCTGGCGATCGCACCAGGCGTTGAAGATGGCCATCGTCGCGTGCATGAGCCCGACGTTGGAGTGCACGACCGCCCCCATCATGCGCTCCGTCACCTTGGCGTAGCCGTGGGCCATCGTGACGGCGGCCTCCTCGTGGATGGCCAGCAGCATCTGGGGCCGGCTGTTGCCCAGGTAGTTCACCAGGCTGTCGTGGAGCCCGCGGTAGCTCGCCCCCGGATTCAGCGCCAGGTAGGGAATGTCGAGCTCGCGCAGGCAGGCGGCGATGGCGTCGCTGCCCCACACGGCCGTCGAGGACCCCATCGGGG
>JBOHPM010000350.1:0-3996 GCA_050731715.1 Candidatus Rokuibacteriota bacterium | reverse complement strand
GCCCGGCGCTCCGCGGCTGCAGGTGCGGCTCGTTGCGGCGCCCGACGTCACCGCGCACCACCGGCCCGGCCTCGACCAGGCGGATCCACCCGTCGAGGTCACGGGCGAGCGCGGGATAGCAGTTGTCCCGGTACGCGCGGAGCGCGCACAGCGCCGCGGGATCCTTCCAGGGCTTGAGGACGAAGGGCGCGTCCGGATCGCGCAGGTCGAACGGGGCTGCAGCCGCCAGCGGCAACACGACGTACCGGCGCGTCAGCTCGGCCATGGCACCCCTCCGCGGCCCTGGGCTATCCCTTCCTGGCCTCCTTGGCCGCTGCGCGTCCTCAGCCTACCGCCGGGCGGGGACATCGCGCAATCCGGGGTGGCCGTCGCGGCGCCGCTCTCGCTCAGGCGAACGCCGGCATGACTTCGCGCGTGAACAGGTCCAGCGAGGCGCGGGCGGCCTCGCGCGATATGCCGGGCGTCGAGATGCGGCAGATGAGGTGGGCCAGGCCCAGCTCTGTCTGGAACCGCTCGATCTGTCGAATGCAGCTCGCCGGGTCGCCGAGGATGATCCGGTCTTCGCTCAGGCCCTCGATGGTGAGGGTGCCGGCCGGACGCTTGACGACAGGGTGGGGCCAGCGGAAATAGGTCGCCTCGAAGGACTGGATGACCCCCGGCCCGGCGACGGCCCGGGCGCGCGCCGAGCTCTCGGCCACGTGCACGTACCGCATGAGCGCCACCTCGCCGTCATCCGGCGACCGCCCGGCCGCCGCCCGCGCCTGTCGGTACAGCCGCACGCACGTCGCCAGCTCGCTGAGCTTCGCCGACGGTCCGCCCAGCCAGGCGTCGCCCAGGCGTGCGGCCCGCTGGATGGCCGGCTCGACCCAGCCGGCGAACCAGATCGGCGGCCTCGGGGTCTGCACGGGGCGCGGCGCCACCGTGGCGTTCGTCACCCGGTAGTGTCGGCCCTCGTGGGTGACCGCCGCCTCCGACCAGAGCCGCTGGATCAGCCGTGTCGCTTCCGTCAGCCGGCTCCCCCGCTCCGCCAGTGACACGTTGAAGGCGGCGAACTCCTCGGGGGCATAGCCGGCGCCCACGCCGAGGATCAGACGGCCGCCCGAGATGACGTCGACCATCGCGGCTTCCTCGGCCACGGCCAGCGGGTGATAGAGGGGCAGCAGCAGCACCCCCGTGCCCAGGCGAACCCGCCGCGTGCGGCTGGCGATGGCGGCCAGCCCGATGAGGGGCGCCGGATAGAGCAGCGGGTTGTTGTGGTGCTCCCCCAGCCACACCGAATCGAAGCCGGCCGCCTCGGCGCGCTCGCACTCCCCGATCGTCTCCGCGAAATCGCCGCCGGCCTGCAGCGGGCTCAGCCCGAGCTTCATTCCAGCCTCTCGCCGCCGTTCGCCACGCTCACGGGCCGCACCCGGCGCGCCACGAGGACAGCACACCCGGCGAAGGCGAGCAGGCTGGCGGCGCCAACCGCCGCGTTCGGCCCGGCGCCCTCCACCGTCACCCCGAACACCGTCAGCAGCGTGAAGAGCGAGTTGTTGACGACGTGACAGGCCACGGCCGGCAGCGCGCTGCCGGCCCGCTCGGTGATGTAGCCCAGCCAGAGCCCCAGCGCGAACGCGACCGACCCGTGCACCACCTCCCCGTGGAACAGGGCGAAGCCCAGGGCGGCCGTCACCACCGCCCCGGTCGGGGACAGGTGCTCGCGCAGGCCCGTTTGTAGATAACCCCGGAAGAACACCTCCTCCGCCGCCCCCGCGAACACTCCGATCACCAGCACGGCCAGGAAGAGCTCGGCCCCGGCCGCGCCGGTCAGCGCGCTTCGGATGAGCGCCATGGCGCCCCGGTCGGCCAGCCCGAGCAGGGCCAGCGCCGAATCGAGGGCCTGGCCCAGGGCCAGCGTGCCCAGGATCATCAGCCCCAGCGTCGTCCCCGTCTCCCGGCCCGGCAGCAGCCGCAGGCCCGCCACGTCCAGCGGGCGCGTAACGAGGGCGATCGTCAGCAAGAGCGCGGTGGCCGAGGCCAGCCCCCCGGCGAGCAGCGCGGGCAGCCCGCGGGTCAGCTCGGCGTCCGAGACATCCGGGTACATTTCCCGGACCAGCAGTAGCGCCATCGCGGTCAGCGTGACGATGTTGACGAAGGCGAACAGATAGGCAGCGAGGATCCACCCCAGACGGCGCCCGGGCATCGGGCGCGACTCTAGCAGTCCAGCGGGTGGCCCGACAACCTCGCGACGGGCGCCCGGCGGCGCCGGTGCGAAGCCTGCAGCGTGGTGAGTGCCTCGACCAGGCGCGGGATCACGCGCCGCCCGATCCAGATCTCCCCGGCCTCCACGAGCTGGACGGCCTTGCCGATGAGGGCCGGCGAGGTGCCGCGCGCGCAGACGCCGCTGGCCCCGGCCTTGAGCGCCTCGATCGTCAGGGCGTCATCGACGACGTCGGCGAGGACGATGACCTTGGCCAACCCGCTCAGCGCGGACACCATCCCGAGGGCGTCGGTATCCGCCGTCCGGCCCACGTCGAAGAGGATCACGGACGGCTGGAGCGCGGCAACGTCTCGGTAGAGACCGGGCCGGGCGGCAATCTCGGCGACTCTGGGGGCTGACGGCGCGCTGGTGAGACTCTCGGCCAGGTGTCGACAGACCGCCGGATCGGCGCCGGCGATCACCAGGGTTGATTCTTGCGTGTTCATGGACATCCTTCAGAGGCAACCGCCAGGCCAAGCCCCCGGGCACGCAGAAACAGCCGGTTATCGGGACCCTCGCGACGGGCCCGGCGCTTTGGTCGAGGAGAAACGCCTGCCTCAGGGAGTTTTTCCCTGGCTACCGTTCAGCGGACCGGGGGCAGCCCGAGCGTCCGGGCGATCGTCTCCCGCAGCCTGTACTTCTGGATCTTGCCGCTGGGGGTCATCGGGAACTCGCTTACCAGCTCCAGCCGCTCGGGGAACTTGTGCCGGGCCAGCGCCCGGGCCTCCAGGAACTCGACGATCTCGCCCAGGGTGAGCGTGTGGCCCGGTCGGGGGATGACGAACGCGCACGCGCGCTCGGCCAGCCGGGCGTCGGGCATGGCCACCACCGCCACGGACTGGATCTTGGGGTGCGCGAAGAGGACATTCTCGACCTCGGCGACGGAGATGTTCTCGCCGCCCCGGATGATGAGGTCCTTGGAGCGACCGGTGATGGAGACGTAGCCGTCGGCGTCGAGCTGCGCGCGGTCTCCGGTCGTGAACCATCCGTCGGCGGTGTGGGCCTCCCGGGTGAACTCGGGCCGCCGCCAGTACCCCACGAACTGCGCGTGGCCCCGCACGTGCAGGTCGCCCTCGGTCCCGGCCGGTACCGATCGGCCCTCGCCGTCGACGACCCGCAGCTCCATCCCCGGGAGCGGTCGGCCGTCGGTCCCGAACACCTTGTCCTCCGGGTCGTCGAGGCCGTTGCAGCTCACCAGGCCGTTCTCGCTCATCCCCCACCCGGCCGAGATGACGCAGCCCAGGCGCTGCCGCCCGTCCTGCACGAGCTTGCGAGGAATGGCGGCTCCCGCAGAGATGAACAGACGCAAGGAGGAGATGTCCCGGCGCTCGACGGCGGGCGACGTCACGAAATCCTGCAAGAACGGCGTGGCGCCCATCGTGTAGGTCACCCGCTCGGCCTCGACGAGCCGCACGGCCTCCTCGGCGTTCCAGACGTCGAGCCAGACGCCCGTGCCGCCCCGGAGCAGTGTCAGGCAGTAGCCGTAGAGATACCCGGTCTGGTGACCGAAGGTGGACGACATGAGCACGACATCGTGCTCATCGAAGTGCAAGCGCTCGATGAGCGGGTAGATGATCGACAGCGTCGTGTTGGAGGTGTGCATGACCCCTTTGGGCTCGCCGGTCGTTCCCGAGGTGAAGATGACCTCGGTGACCCGGTTGGGGTCGGTGCCCGCGAGCGGGCGGCGCTCGGCCCGCCGCTCCCAGGCCGTGGCCGTGAGCCCGGCGAACGGCCGCATGCCGGGGCCCGGCTCGCCG
>JBOHPM010000349.1:0-4001 GCA_050731715.1 Candidatus Rokuibacteriota bacterium | reverse complement strand
ACGATCGTCGCGCCCACCTGAGACTTCACGTCGTCGCCGATCACCGGGAGCCCCCGCTCCTCGAAGCGCCGGCGCCAGTAGGCCTCGCGGGCGATGAACACCGGGATGCAGTTGACGAAGGCGCAGCCGGCGTCGAGCACCTGCTCGACGTACCACTTGGTGGCCATCTCGCTGCCCACGGGCAGGAAGTTCACCACCACGTGGGTTCCCGTCTCCCGCAAGATGCCGGCGATGTCGGCCGTCGATCCCGGCGCCTTCTTGACGACCTGCGCGAGGTAGGTGCCCAGACCGTCGTGGGTCATGCCCCGGTGGACGGGAACGCCCAGCGGCGGCACCTCGGCGAAGCGTACAGTGTTGTTGGGCGGCTCGAGGATCGCCTCGGCCAGATCACGCCCCACCTTGCGCTCGTCGATGTCGAAGGCCGCCGAGAACTCGATGTCGCCCACGTGGTAGCCGCCCAGGCGCGGATGCATCAGGCCGGGGACGAAGCCGTCGTCGGGCGCCTCGCGGTAATGCCGCACCCCCTGGACGAGCGAGGAGGCACAGTTGCCCACGCCGATGATCGCCACTCGAACCGCCGCCACGCGTGCCCTCCCTGGAGACCGTCGCCGATGACCTGCAGCGCAGAGCGAACGCCGCCGTCAGTGTAACATGGCGCCGTGGAGCCGCAGCGGGTCGAGGAAGAGATGGCGCGCGTCGTCGGCGGCCTAGACGTGGACGCCGTTCGCGCCACCTACTGGCGCCAGAACCAGTTCGTGCACCTCGAGCGGTGCTTGCCCCCGTCCCTCGTCGAGGCCTTCCTGGCCGAGGTCGAGCGGGTGCGGCCGGCCGTGCATCGCAACTACGTGCCCCGCGTGAAGAAGGGTGGCAGCGTGAGCGCGTTCACGCTGGCTCGGCAGGCGCCGGCCATCCTGGCCCTGTACCGGGCGGCGGCCTGGCTCGACCTCTTGCGCGGGATCACCGGGCAGCGGCTGGGGTGCTGCCCGGCCCGGGATCCTCACGCCTGCGCGCTCTACTTCTACACGGAGCCCGGCGACCACATCGGGTTCCACTACGACACCTCGTACTACCGCGGCGCCCGCTACACGGTGCTGGTGGGGCTCATCGACCGCTCCTCCAGCCGGCTGGTGTGCCAGCCCTTCCGCGGTCAGGCCGATCGCGAGCCGCGGGAAGTGCGTCTGGCCACCGCGCCGGGCACCCTGGTCCTCTTCAACGGCGACACGCTGTGGCACGCCATCACCCCGCTCGGCGAGGGCGAGGAGCGGGTGAGCCTCACGCTGGAGTACGTGACCGACCCGTCCATGAGCCCGGGGCGACGCTTCATCTCGGACATGAAGGACGCGGTCGCTTACTTCGGTTTCCGCTCCGTGTTCGGCCGCCGTCGGTAGAGCAGCCGGCCCAGCCAGTAGGCGTGGCCACCGGTGGCGGCCACGAGCATGAGGACCGGCAGGGCCGGGGGCAGCGCCGCCAGGCCGACGAGGAAGAGCGCGAGCAGGGCGTAGAAGCCGTCGCGGCTGCTCAGCGCGTTCAGGATTCTCCCGAATCCTCCGGTGGCCGGGAGCGATGTCCGGGTCATCAGGGCGCTCACCACCATGCCGAGCGCAGCGACGAGGCCGGAGAACGCCGCCCCTCCCCCGGCGACACGCTGAGCGGCGACCCCCATGGCGATCACCAGGAGCGCGTGGATGAGGGTGTCCACGGCCACGTCGAGCTTGGCCCCGAATGACGACTCGGTCAGCGCCAGCCGGGCCACCTCACCGTCCACGTGGTCGAGGATCACCGCCAGCGCGTACAGGCCGAGTCCGGCCAGGGCCCACGCCGGCCCCGCCTGCCAGACGCACCAGGCGGCGGCCAGGCCGACCACCAGGCTGAGCAGGGTGATCTGGTTGGGGGCGATGTCCAGGCGCACCGCGAGTCGGCTCAGCGGGCGCGAGAGTCGGCGGTGCAAGAGAAGGTCGAGCCCCGTGTCGGTCGGGCTGCCCAGGGCGGCATCCAGGCGCGCTTCGGCCTCGGCCCGGCCCCGGCTGGAGGTGACGCGCTCGCACCAGCCGCCGTCCACGACCGTCGGGCTCGGCTCGTCCTTCACGGCGCGGATGAGCGTGTCGCCCAGCGGGCGGACGGCGACGATGTGCGGCCACAGTGCCCGGCCCAGCGCGGCGCCGACCACGACAGCGGGCACGCCGCCATCACGAGAGGCGGCCAGGACCGCGGTCGGGGGCGCCACCAGGAGCGCGCGCAGGGAATCGTGAGGGATCAGCGCGGCGGCGGGTAGCAGGAGCAACGGCCCCGGGGGAGGCGCAACGCCGACCTCCAGCCACACCACCGCCGCTCGGGCGGCCGGCGACGTGGCGACGGCGCGCTCGAAGGGGCCGTGGCGGAACAGCCCCGGCACGTAGACGCGGGGACAGCCGGCCCGGATGGCGGCCAGGACGGCGCGGAACGCCAGCGGGCGACCGGCCAGCACGGCCAAGGCCGGCCCGGCGTCTCCGGGGCTCGCCAGGTAGAGGGCGGCGCTCGGGCTCACGCGCCGTCGAGACGCAATACCTGAGGGAGCACGTCCTCCCGGGCCCTGCGGAGATCTTCGGCGAAGTCGATCTCGGTCCACGGCAGCCCGGTCACCTCGGCCCACCCCACGTGACGACGCTGCACGAGCAGATGGAGAGCGTCCTCGTACTCGCTGTAGCCGTCTGACTCGGCCGCGACGCGCTCGAGAAGCCCCACGAGATCGGGGCCCGCCTCGGCGCCGCACTTGAAGAAGCCGACGCCCTCGCCCACCAGCTCCCAGGACTCGGGCACCATCTTCTTGCCCAGCGCGATCACGCTCTCGGCCCGGGTGTAGAACTTGACCTCCTCCCCCGTGTCCTGGAAGCCTCGATCGATGAGAAAAGCGCTGGGGGCCGGCGCCGCGAGCAGGCGGCGGAGAAACTCGCGGGGAAACAGGACGTCGGCGTCCATCACCAGCGCGGGCTCCCGCAGATGGGCGCGGGCCGCGTACAGGGAGAGCACGGAGCCCCTGGTGTACTGGGGGTTGTCGATGTAGCTGACGGGCATACGTCCTACCTGCCGGCCGGCCACTTCCCGCACCTGAGCGGCGCAGTGCCCGACGACCAGCACGGTCTCCCGCACGCCGACCGCCTCCAGGGCGGCGAGCATCCGCGTGAGCATAGGCTCCTCGCCGACTGCCAGCAGGCACTTGTGCGTACGATCGGTCAGGGGCGCCAGCCGACGGGCGACCCCGGCGGCCAGGATGATGGCCTTCATCGCGGCCGGAGGCTGGCCCGGAATCGGTCCCGGATCGCCTCCGGGGAGTGCGGGACACGCGGCACGTTGATCTCCTCGTCGGTGACTCGGGCGAGGAGGAAGTGCGGGCCCTCGGTGCGCAGCATCTCCTTCAGGGTCTGGCCCAGCACCTCGGGATCATCCACGGCCGCCACGCGCCGGTAGCCGGCGGCGGCGGCGAGCGCGTCGAGGCGCACGTGCTCGGATGGCGATCGCTGATGGCCGGTGGAGCCGTAGGTCTGGTTGTCGAACACGCAGTGCACGAAATTGGATGGAGCCAGCGCCCCCACGTTGGCCAGCACGCCGAGGGCCATCAGCAGATTGCCGTCGCCGTCGAAGACGACGACCGGGTCGCGGGGCCGGGCCAGGGCCAGGCCCAGCCCGATCGGCGCGGCCAGCCCCATGGAGCCGATCATGTAGAAGTTCTGGGGCCGGTCGGCGACCGCGCACGACTCGCGGGACGGGTGGCCGTTGGCGTGCACGACGGGCTCGTCCCCGAACTGCTTGACGGCGGCGGCGATGGCCTGCATCCGCGAGATCCTGGGGGTGAGTGGTTTGGCGGCTTCGGCATATGCTTGGAGTCCTGCTCCGCGTTTGATGTTTATGCTGGAGGGGGCCTCCGGGGCCCCCTCCAGACCTCCCCGTTCGCGCGGGGTGCGACCACCGACCCCCTCCAGACCTCCCCGTTCGCGCGGGGTGCGACCACCGGCCCCCTCCAGACC
>JBOHPM010000348.1:0-4013 GCA_050731715.1 Candidatus Rokuibacteriota bacterium | reverse complement strand
CTCGGCATGTGTTCGATAGTGCATATGCACTGTGTCTGTTGAGCCTCGCTGTGGTCTTCGGCTACGTCGTCTTCGAGCCGACCGCGCTACCGGCCACGCCGCTGCCCATCAAGGCTACCGCGACACCCAGAGCGGAGGCGGTGGTCCGCCCGGTGGTCAAGATCGAGCCAGAGGCGATCGCAGGCCCCCGCCCGGCCTCGGCACGCCCGCTGGCGCCACCGTCGCCGCCGCGGCCCATCGTGGTCTCGGATGCCCCGTGGCCGGCGCGGGTGAGCGGGCGCATCCTCGACCCCGAGCGCCAGCCGGTGGCGGACGCCGCCGTGGCGGCCGACGGGCGCGAGCACCAGAGCGACGGCGAGGGCCGCTTCACGCTCGCCAACTTGCCGACCGGCACGCCGGTCATCGTCAAGGTGCCGGGTTACGAGCGCGTCATCCTGCAACCCACCGCCGAACCCATCGAGGTCGTGCTGAAGCCCCTGATCGTCAAGGCGGCCTACCTCACCTACTTCGGCATCGCCGACAAGGGTATCCGGGGACGGGTGTTCGCCCTGCTCGAGACCAGCGAGCTGAACGCCGTGGTCATCGACATCAAGGGCGACCGGGGCTGGATCCCCTACCGCACGGAAGTGCCCGGTGCCCTGGCCGCCGGCGCTCAGGGACCCGTCATCCTTCGCGACTTCGCGGAGCTCATCGCCGACCTCAGGGCCAGGGGCGTCTATACGATCGCCCGCATCGTCACCTTCAAGGACAACGTGCTGGCCAAAGCGCGTCCCGAGCTGGCCATCCTCGACACCCGCACGGGCGGCCCGTGGATCGACAACGAGAAGCTCGCCTGGGTCGACCCGTTTCGTGAAGAGACGTGGACCTACAACATCGAGATCGCCCGGGAAGCGGCCAGCAAAGGCTTCGACGAGATCCAGTTCGACTACGTGCGCTTCCCCACCGACGGCCGACTGGCGGCGACCAAGTACGCCAAGCCCGTCACCCGACAGGCGCGCCTGGCGGCGATCAGCGGCTTCCTCGAGCGGGCCCGCAAGGAGCTCGGGCCCCTGGGCGTGTTCGTCGCCGCCGACACGTTCGGCTACACCGCCTTCAACGACAACGACTCCGACATCGGCCAGCGCGTCGAGGAGCTGGCCCCGCACCTCGACTTCATCTGCCCCATGGTCTATCCCTCCGGCTATCACCTGGGCATCCCCGGCTATCGCAACCCGGTGGCCAATCCCTATCAGGTGGTGCACGACAGCGTGAAGCTCATCCGCAAGCGGAGCGGCGCCCATCCGGTCCGCGTCCGCCCCTGGCTCCAGGATTTCAAGGACTACGCCTTCGACCGCCGGATCTTCGGTATCACCGAGATCCGCGCGCAGACCAGCGGCGCCGAAGACGCCGGCGCGGCGGGCTGGATGCTGTGGAACCCGCGCAACGTCTACACCGCCGCCGCGCTCAAGCCCAAGGGACCGCTGGCCGCCCGGTGATCCGCCGCCTCGCCGCCGCCTCTGCCCTGGCGCTCGTCACCGCCGTCGCCGCGTCTGGCGAGGCCCTGCGCCCCAACGAGCTCGGGCGCATCATGATCCTCGAGTACCACCGGATCGACTACCCCGAGGAGCGGTGGACACGCACCCCGGAAAACTTCCGGCGGGATCTGGAGACGCTCTACGCCCGGGGATACCGGCTGGTGGCGCTGAACGACGTGCTGGACGGCCGGATCGCGCTGCCCGCGGGCACGACCCCGGTGGTGCTGACCTTCGACGATTCCTCACCGGGGCAGTTTCGCTACCTGGAGCGCAACGGCGAGCTCCAGATCGACCCCAAGTCAGGTCTGGGAGTCCTGGAAGCCTTCATCGCCGAGCGCCCGGACTTCGGGCGGGCCGCCACCTTCTTCGTGCTGCCGGGCGCCAGTAAGCCCAACCGGCTCTTCAACCAGCCCGAGCACGAGGGCCGCAAGCTGCGCTACCTCGCCTCCCGGGGCTACGAGATCGGCAACCACACGCTCTGGCACGCGAACCTGGGCAAGTACGAGGAAGCCACGGTCCGCGCCCAGATCGCCGAAGCCCAGGCGTGGGTCCAGCGCCACGTCCCCGACTACCGCCTGCGCACGCTCGCCCTGCCCCACGGCGTGTACCCGCGGGACATGGCCTGGGCGCTGCAGGGCACCGCCAAGGGCTCGACGTACCGCAACGACGCGATCCTCATGGTCGCGGGTGGCGCCGCCCCGTCGCCGTTCGCGCGCGCCTTCGATCCTGTCCGCCTGCCCCGCATCCAGGCGGTCGAGCGCGACCTGGCCTACTGGCTCACCTACTTCGAGCGCCGGCCCCAGGAACGATTCGTGAGCGACGGCGACCCGAACACGGTGACGATCCCCACGGGCTCGCGGGATCGCCTGCGGACAGCCATGCCGAGCCAGCTCCGCGTGGTCGAACAACGCCTCGCCGAATTCAAATAGCGACACCCCCGAGAGACTGCTACCGCCGTCACACCTCACGTGAACGGGGGAGGTTTGGAAGGGGGGCGCGTCGCGTGCCCCCCTCCAAGCTACGGATAGATCAGGTGGGAAGCGCGCCGGGTCAGGAATGCCGTCCGGTCCAGGTCCGCCCAGCTCGTCAGTCGCTCCAGCGGCTCGCCCCTGAGAAAGGCCCACATCGTCGGGCGGTGCACGAGCAGATACTGCATGTTCTCCGGCCGGAACTGCTCGCGGTGCTGAGCCCGTAGCTCGCTGGCCAGCGCCAGCGCCACCGTCACCGGACGGATCGCCTCCCGGTCGGTCACGAGGATGCGCACGCCCCAGCACGTGGTCAGCGCATGCTTGTCGTCGGTGGGCATGAACATTACCGGCTGGAACTTCACGCCGGGCAGTGGCCGGGCGGTGAGGGCTTTGGCCAGCCCGTGGGGATCGATCCAGGGCGCCCCGACGACCTCGAACGGCGTGTCCGTGCCGCGCCCGACCGAGAGGTTGGTAGCCTCCAGCAGGCCGATCCCGGAGTAGAGGAGGGCCTGCGTCACCGAGCGGATGTTGGGCGAGGGGTTCACCCACGGCAATCCGGTCTCGTCGTACCACCGCGAGCGCTGCCAGCCCGCCACCGGCACCACGGTCAGCGCCACCGAGAGCCGGCGCTCGGCGGCCACGAGCCTGGCGAACTCTCCGATGGTCAACCCCGTCCGCACCGGGATGGAGTGCGGCGCCACGAACGACCGGAGGTCAGGCTCCATGCTCGGCCCCTCGACGACCCGGCCCGTGATGGGGTTGGGCCGGTCGAGCACGACCACCGGCAGGCCGCGCCGACCGGCCTCCTCCATGACATAGACGAGCGTCGTGAGGTACGTGTAATAGCGCACCCCGACGTCCTGGATGTCGTACACGAGGGCGCTGAGCCCGCGGAGCATCTCGGCCGTCGGACGTTTGGTCGAGCCGTACAGGCTCCAGATCGGCACCCCGGTCGCCAGGTCGCGACCGTGGGAAACGTCGGTGGTCGCGTCGCCCGTGATGCCGTGCTCGGGACTGAAGATCGCGCCCAGGCGCACCCCGGGGGCACGGGCGAGGAGATCGATCCCGCGCCGGCCCTGAGAGTCGAGACCGGTGTGATTCGTGATCAAGCCGACGGTGTGGCCCTGCAAGGGGGCGAAGCCCTGCTCGGCCAGCACGTCGAGGCCCGAGCGCACGCGCCCGGGCACGGAAGTGGTCACTTCCACCACCGATCCGGCCTTCTCTTCGCCATCGGCGGCGGGGCCGGCCGCCGTGGCCAGCGCCGTCGGCGCCAGCGGTGGCCGGAACAGCGCCGCCCCCACGGCAGCGGTCACCCGCAGACGCAGCTCCCGGACCCGGGCGGCGCCGCCACCACTCGGGTGCACACGGTTGGTGAGGACGATCATGTGAGTCCGGCTGGACGAATCGATCCACACCGTCGTGCCGGTGAAGCCGGTATGGCCGACCGAGTCGGCCGGAAAGAAGCCCGTCATGGGCTGGGCGAAGCTCGAATTGACGTCCCAGCCCAGGGCCCGCCGGCCGTCGCTCTCGG
>JBOHPM010000347.1:0-4028 GCA_050731715.1 Candidatus Rokuibacteriota bacterium | reverse complement strand
TGTTCGTGGGTCCACCGGTCGCAGCGATCCGGGCCATGGCCGACAAGACCGAGGCCCGCCGGCTCATGCAGGCCGCCGGCGTGCCCGTGGTTCCGGGCAGCCCCGGCCCGGTCCGCGATCCCGGAGAGGCCCGGCGAGCGGCCGCAGCCCTCGGGTTCCCCGTCCTCTTGAAGGCAGCGGCCGGCGGCGGGGGAATCGGCATGGCGCGGGCAGACGCCCCTGGCGATCTCGAGGCCGCGTTCGCCGCCGCGCAGCGGCGGGCCCAGGCCGCCTTCGGCAACGGTGCGCTGTACGTGGAGCGCTACCTGGATCGGGCACGCCACGTGGAGATCCAGATCTTCGGCGACAACCGGGGCGAGGTCGTCCATCTGCACGAGCGCGAGTGCTCGATCCAACGGCGCCACCAGAAGCTCATCGAGGAAGCGCCCGCCCCCGGGCTCGCCGCGGCGACCAAGACGGCGCTGACGGCTGCCGCGGTCAGGGGCGCCCGGTCCATCGGCTACGCCAACGCCGGGACGATGGAGTTTCTGCTCGATCCGGCGGGCGCTTTCTGCTTCCTGGAGATGAACACCCGGATTCAGGTTGAGCACCCCGTCACCGAGGAAGTCACGGGCCGGGACCTGGTGGTGGCGCAGCTCCGCGTCGCCGCCGGCGAGCCGCTGCCCTGGCGCCAGGACGATGTCGTGGTGCAGGGCGCGGCGCTGGAGTGCAGGGTCTACGCCGAGGATCCTGCCCGAGGGTTCTTGCCCTCCCCGGGGATCGTTACCCGGCTGGTGTTGCCCGCAGGCGAGGGGATTCGGGTGGAGTCCGGAGTCGTCGAAGGCAGCCACGTGCCGGTGCACTATGACCCGCTGCTGATGAAGCTCGTCGCCCACGGGGACAGCCGATCCCAGGCGCTGGCCCGCATGGGGGCGGCCCTGGACGCCTGCATCGTGGAGGAGGTGCGGACGACGTTGCCGTTCCTGCGGCGGGTCGTTCGGCACCCCGAGTTCCACCGCGGCGCGGTGCACGTCCAGATGGTCGAGCAAGGAGCGTTCAATGCCTGAGGAGATCAAGGCGCACATCACGGGTGTGGTGTTCCAGATCACGGCCCCGCCGGGCGCCCGCGTCGAGGCGGGCGACCCCGTGATCGTCCTGGAGTCGATGAAGATGGAGATCCCGGTAGAGGCGCCTCGGGCCGGCGCGGTCAGGGAGATCCGGGTGCAGGAAGGGCAGACGGTCCAGGAGGGCGACACGGTCGCCGTGCTGGACTGAGGAGGCTGACGATGGCCGACGTGACAGTGTTCGAGACGATCCGCGGGCTCTACGACTACCACCGGTGGGCGAACCGCTCCCTGTTCGACGTGGCCGCCTCACTGGGTGAGGAGGCGGTCAACCGGGACATGGGCAAGCACTTCAGCCTGCCCACGCTCACCCGTATGCTCGCCCACGTCTACGGGGCCGACGCGATCTGGCTGAGCCGCTGGCAGGGCCAGCCGATGAGCAGGATTCCCGGCAGCGACATCCCCACTCTCGCGGCGCTGCGTGAGCGGTGGGACCCGCTGGAGCGTGAGCAACGCGCCTTCATCGAGCGCCTGACCCCGACCGGCCTCACCCGGGTGATCACGTACAACAACCTGGACAACATCCCGTGTCGGATGCCGCTGTGGCCGCTGCTCCAGCACGTGGCCAACCACGCGACCCACCATCGGAGCGAGCTCGCCACGATGATCACCCTGATCAGCAAATCGCCGCCGGACACGGGGCTGGTGAGGTACCACCTGGTGAAGAGCGGCCAGATTCCCGCCTAAAGAGGGGCGTCCCGGCTTTGCCGGGACGCGCCGAACGTTGGGGGACGTGGGGGCCATCTCGGGGCCCCCATGTCAATCAGTTCTCGACGAAGGCCCGGAGGTTGCGCCCCCGGAGGGGGTGGCGCAGCTTGCGCAGCGCCTTGGCCTCGATCTGGCGGATACGCTCACGCGTGACCGCGAAGCGCTTGCCGACCTCCTCGAGGGTATGCTCGCCCTCCTCGCCGATGCCGAACCGCAAGCGGAGAATCTCCTTCTCCTTGGGCGACAGGGTGGCCAGCGCCCGCTCCACCTGGGTGGTGAGGTCCTGGCTCAAGAGCGTGTCGTTGGGCGAGCCCGCCGACTTGTCCTCGAGGAAGTCGCCCAGCTCCGAGTCCTCGCCGATGGGCGTCTCCAGCGAGAGCGGCTTGCGCGAGGACTCGAGGATGAGCCGTACCTTCTTGGCCGGCACGCCGGTGCGCTGGGCCAGCTCCTCGGGCGTGGGCTCGCGGCCCAGATCGTTGATCATCGTGCGGCTGACCCTGGAGATCCGGTTGAGGGTCTCCACCATGTGCACCGGGATCCGGATCGTGCGCGAGTGGTCGGCAATGGCCCGCGTGATGGCCTGACGGATCCACCAGGTGGCGTAGGTCGAGAACTTGAACCCGCGCCGGTACTGGAACCGGTCCACCGCCTTCATGAGGCCGATGTTGCCTTCCTGGATGAGGTCGAGCAGCGACAGGTCGCTCCCCAGGTAGCGCTTGGCCACCGAGACCACCAGCCGCAGATTGGCCTCCATGAGCTCCTTCTTGGCCTGCCGCACCTCGCGATCGCGGCGGACAATCTCGGCCAGCACGGCCTGCAGCTTGCGCCGCGGCAGCCCCACCTCGCGCTCGAGCTGGCGCAGCTCCCGGGTGACCGTCGTCGCCGCCGCGCCCCGCCGCCGGGCAAGCTGACCGAGCCTCTCGATCCGCTGGCACTGCAGCTGGACCCGGGCCACCAGCCCGTCGATGAGAGCCGGCTTGAGGGGCAGATCGGCGACCACCTTCTGGATGGCCTCCTGATTGGCGGCGATCCACTTGATGTAGTTCTGCCGGGTCGCCGCGCTCCGCCGGCGGTCGCGCAGCGACTCCTCCAGGCGGGCAATCTCCCGCTCCAGGCGGCGGATACGGCCGAAGATATTGAGCACCCGCTTGATCTCCGGAGCGTCGACCGCGCCACCCTCGGGCAGGACGATGACGTCCTCGGCGCCGGAGGGGTCGTGGCGGAGGCGATCCCCCAGGGCGAGCAGCTCCCGCAGGGCGAGGGGGATCGCGGCCAGGGCCCGGCGGAGCGCGATCTGCCCCACCTCGATCCGCCGTCCGATCTCGACTTCCTGCCGCGCGGTCAGCAGCGAGACCCTGCCGATCTCCTTGAGGTAGAGACGGACCGGGTCCTCCCCCCGAGCGGGCGCGGGTGCCAGCGCCTGATCGAGCCGCGGCGCTGTCTCCTCGGCCTCCTCTTCGAGCTGGGGAGGGTGCTCGGCGGCCTCTTCGGCGACCAGCGCCATCGGCGCCACCGTGGTGGACGCCACAGGCGCTTCGGTGTCGGGCTCTCTGAATGTCATCATGTCACCGGTATCTCGTCCTGTTAGATGCGACTCCAGCAGGGTTCGTTTCATGAGAAAGTTCAAGAACCGAGCCAGGGCACCGTTGCTTCATCGAACTCCTCGAATTCCGACGCGTCGCCTTCGCCAGCCCGGTTGATAGACTGGGCAAGGGCGTTCACATATTCAGCCCTGCGGTGCTCTGCTATGATGGAACCCCCGAAGGGATTCTTACAAACGAGATTAGAAACTCGATGAGCCGCCCTGCAGTTCCCGGTGGAAAGAAATACGTGCCGGCCCGGTGGGCCCCCTTGGTGTCCGGGCGGACCGGGCAAGCCTGATGGTTGTCGCCCCGAGCGCCAGCTACAGCATCACCGTGCGCCTCGAGATCAAGAACCGGCCGGGCATGCTGGGTCGGGTGGCCTCGGCCATCGGCGGCGCCGGGGGGGACATCGGGGCGGTCGACCTGGTGGAGTCACAGCGTGACCGCGTGGTCCGGGACATCACCATCAAGGCCAGAGACAGCCACCACGGCCAGCAGATGGTCAACCGTCTCAAGCACGTGGTCGGGGTGCGGATCGTCAACGTCTCCGACCGTACCTTTCTCATGCACCTGGGGGGCAAGATCGAGGTCCGTAACAAGGTCCCGATCCGAACCCGCGACGATCTTTCCATGG
>JBOHPM010000346.1:0-4059 GCA_050731715.1 Candidatus Rokuibacteriota bacterium | reverse complement strand
CGGCCGTCTGCTCCCGGCCTTCGGCGTGGGCGCGGAGCAGGAGCGCGAGTTCCACGCCGCCGGCGTGCCCTTCAAAGAGCGGGGACGGCGCACCGACGAGGCCATCGCCATCATGCGGCGGTGCTGGTCCGAGGACGAGGTGAGCCACGCCGGGGAGTTCTGGCAGCTCGATCGCATCACCGTCCTGCCCCGGCCGATCCAGCAGCCCCTGCCCGTGTGGATCGGCGGCAACAGCGAGGCCGCGATGCGACGGGCCGGCCGGCTCGGCGATGGATGGATCCCCTCGTTCATCACGCCCGCGCAGTTCCGGGTCGGCGTGGACAAGACCCAGGCCTTCGCGGCGGAGGCCGGGCGGGAGGTCCCCGCCGACCACTTCGGCACCCTCGTCTACTACTGCTTCGCGGCCGACCGGGCGACGGCGACGGCAATGGCCGCGCCCTTCGTCCCTCGCAACCGGGCCGACGACGCCACGCTGGCGCAGTGCACCGCCTTCGGACCCCCGGCCCTGCTGGACGAGCGGCTGGAGCAGTACGTGCAAGGCGGCGGCTCGAAGTTCGTGCTGCGGCCGATGTGCCCTCCTGACCGGGTGCTGGAACAGGTCCAGCGGCTGGCCGAGGAAGTCATCCCGGCGTTTCACACCCGTTAGGACCCCGACGCGCCTCCCAGGATCTCGGCCAGCAGGGCGGGGTCGATGTTGCCGCCCGAGAGGATCACGCCGACCCTGGCCCCGGCCGGCAGGGGCAGCCGCCCGCTCAACGCGGCCGCGGCGCTGACGGCGCCGGTGGGCTCGACGACCACCTTCAGGCTCTCGACCAGGGCGCGCACGGCCCGGCGGACCTCATCGTCGGATACCAGGACAATGTCGCTCAGGTTCGTCTTGAGGATCGGAAAGGTGAGCGCGCCGGGGGTCGTGAGCCGGATGCCGTCGGCGATCGTCGGCGGCGGTGGAATGGTCACACGCGCGCCCGTGTGGAGCGACAGGTACGTGTCGTTCGCTGTGTCGGTCTCGACACCGAAGATCGCCACGCCCGGTCGCAGGGCCCGGGCCACCGTGCTGCAGCCGGCCATCAGCCCCCCGCCGCCGACGGGCGCCACGAGGGCGTCGAGATCCGGGACCTCCTCGAGCAGCTCGAGGGCGGCGGTGCCCTGACCGGCCATGATCGCGTAGTCGTCGAAGGGCGGCACGAGCACGCGCCCCGTCTCCTCGGCCAGGCGGCGGGCAATCGCCTCGCGGTCTTCACGCTGCCGATCGTAGGTCACGATCTCGGCCCCGTACTCGCGCGTGGCGTTCACCTTCGGCACGGGCGCGTCGGTGGGCATCACGATGACCGCCGTGGTGGCTACGGTGCGGGCGGCCAGCGCCACCCCCTGGGCGTGATTGCCCGACGAGAAGGCCAGGACGCCACGGCGGCGCTCCGCGGGCGAGAGCAGGAGCAGCCGGTTCAACGCGCCGCGGATCTTGAAGGAGCCCGCCCGCTGGAGGTTTTCGCACTTGAAGAACAGACGCAGGTGCGTGGCCCGATCCCCGGCTTCCGAGGTGAGCACCGGGGTGCGCGTGATCTGCCCGGCCAGCCGGTGAGCGGCCGCCCGCACGTCCTCGAGCGTGAGCGGGCCCACGGAGCGCGATTATCCGTCGGAGGCCGAGGGCCGGCAAGACCGGGCTTGGGTATACTCGGGCCATGCGCTCCCTCTCGACGCGCCTGGCCCTGCTCCTCCTGCTCGCCGGCTGCTCGGTGGTCTCGGTGGACCTCACCCCGCCCATCCGGCCCCTGGAAGAGACCACCGTCGAGGGCCGGGGCGACGCCAAGATCCTGCTCCTCGACATCTCGGGCGTCCTCAGCGACGAGGCGGTGACGCCGGTGCTCACCCTGGGCTCGCCCCCGGCGCGCGTTCCCCTGCTCGTCCGCATCCGCGAGGAGCTCAAGAAGGCCCAGGATGACTCGAAGGTGCGGGCGCTGGTGGTCCGGATCAACAGCCCCGGCGGCACCGTGACCGCTTCCGACATCGTGTACCACGAGCTCGAGCTCTTCCGGCAGCGCGCCAAGATCCCCGTGCTGGCCGCGCTCATGGATGTGGCCGCCTCGGGGGGGTACTACGTGGCGCTGGCCGCCGACACGATCGTCGCGCACCCGACGACGGTGACGGGCTCCATCGGGACGATCATGGTGAACGTCAACGCCGAGGGCCTCATGCAGAAGATCGGGGTGGCCGCGACCACGATCAAGTCGGGCGAGCACAAGGACATGGGCAGCCCCTTCCGCTCGCTCACCGACGAGGAGCGAAAGATCTTTCAGTCGGTCATCGACGACCTGCACCGCCAGTTCGTGGCCAAGGTGGTCGAGCGCCGCCGCCTGACCGCCGATGCTGCCCGGCGCCTGGCCGACGGTCGTGTCTACACCGCCGAGCAGGCCCTGGCCCACGGCCTCATCGACCGCCTGGGGTACATGCCGGACGTGCTGGACCTGGCCCGGCAGACGGCCGGGGTGAGCGAAGCCCGCGTCGTCGTCTACCGGCGGCCGCGCCAGTACCGCGCCACCTACTACGCTCGGGCGGAGGGCCCGGGGGGCGGGCTCGAAGCCAGCGTGGCCCAGTTCGCGGCCCTGGCCGCGCCCGGGCCCCGGTTCCTCTACCTCTGGTGGCCCTGAGTAAACAGGCGCCGGAAACCCTTCGTCTCATCCTTCAGAATGCCGAATCTCTCGAGGGAGGTGCCCACGGGATGAGAGCCACCGCCCGGCTCCGGACCGCCGCGCTGCTTGCCATCACCACGCTTGCCGTTTCCACTACGGCCCTGGCCACCGAGCCTCCGCCGACGCACGCTCGCCATCACGCCTGGGAGCAGCGGCTACAGCAGCACCTGGGGCTCACCGATCAGCAGGTGCAGGCGATCCGCGAGATCCGCGCGCGTGACGCCGAGGCCCGCAAGGCGTCCTGGCAGGCGATGCGCCAGGCGCGGGCCGAGCTGCGTCGGCTCGTGCTCATCGAGGCCAACCAGGCCCTTATCGACGCCAAGCAGGACGAGGTTCAGACGCTGCTCGCGGTCGCGTTGGAACGGCGCGTGAAGATGCTGCAGGCCATGACCCCGCTGCTGACCCCGGAGCAGCGTGAGGCACTGGCCCAGCTCGCCGAGAAACGCGGGCGCTACCACCACCACAAGAGTCCGCCTCAGGGCTCCTGACCGGGATCATGCGAGCGCTCGTCGCTGGCGGTGGACTCGCCACCGCCGACGGCATAGCCCGCGCAGACCATCACCGGCAAGCGGGGGTACTTCGGAAAACGCGGGTCGCGTTCGCTGAGGGCGCACCGCCAGAACGTCGAGCCGCGGTGCGAGGTCGTGGGCCGGGCGTGTCGGCACCGCGCGCAGAGCCCGACGGGCGGCATCCCCGGCCCGCCGGCCCCGGTCACGGCTCCACGACGAGATCGAGGTAGTGCTTGACGATCCGGGCCGTCGCCCCCCAGATCGTCTCGCCGCCCCACTCGTAGAAGTAGACGGGGTGGCTCATGCCACCGCGTTCCCGGTGCTCCACCCGGAAGCGCCGGTGGTCCGTCAGCGCCGACCAGGGCACCTCGAGCACCCTCTCGATCTCCTCGCCATCCGGCCGCCAGGCGATCGGCTCCCGCACGAGCCCCACGATCGGCGTGACGATGAACTGGGTGGCCACCGTCTCGATGTCGTCCAGCATGCCCAGGGCCTCGACCGCCCGCCGTGGCAGCCCGATCTCCTCCTCGCACTCGCGCAACGCCGCCGCGAGGAAGGAATCGTCGCCGGGATCGACGACGCCGCCGGGAAACGAGATCTGCCCCTTGTGGTGTCCAACGCGGTCCGTGCGCTTGGCGAAGAGGAGGTGAGGCTCGCCGCGGTCGACGATCGGCACCAGCACGGCCGCCGGCACGAGGGCGCCGGGCGGCACCACCCGGCGGGCCCGACCCTCCAGGCGCACGCGGGTGCGGCCGACGAGCTCGGTCGTGGTCATCCCGCGCCGCTCACCTCGCCTTGAAGGTCGGCGTGCGCTTCTCCGCGAACGCGCGGGGTCCCTCGACGGCGTCCTCCGTGCCGCGCAG
>JBOHPM010000345.1:0-4061 GCA_050731715.1 Candidatus Rokuibacteriota bacterium | reverse complement strand
ACCCTCAACAAGATCTCGCCGCTCCTCCTCGGGAGCACGGCCGTGATGCTGGCGCGGCAGGCCGGCTTCTTCAACATCGGCGTGGACGGCCAGATGTACGCCGGCGCCATCGTCGCGACCGGCGTGGCCTTCGCCGTCGGCGGCGCCCTGCCGGCCGCCGTCATGCTGCCGGTGGCCGTGCTGGCCGGGTTCGCCGGCGGCGCTGCCTTGGGCGCCGTGCCGGGCGCGCTGCGGGCGCGGTGGGGGGTCAACGAGATCTTCGTCACCGTCATGCTGAACTTCGTGGCCTTCTACCTCACCGAGTGGGTCGCCACCGGCCCCTGGAACGACCCGATCACCGGCGAGGCGATCACCCGCGTCATCCCCGACAGCGCCGTGCTGCCCATGCTGCTGCCCACCGCCGGCGCCCATACCGGCATCCTGATCGCGGTCGTCGTGACGGCGGCGGTCGCCCTGCTGCTCCGCCGCACCGTGCTGGGGTACGAGATCCGCGCCGCCGGCAGCAACCCGCGGGCGGCCACGCTCGGCGGCGTGCACCTCGGGCGGATCACGCTGGTGACGCTGGCGCTGAGCGGCGCGCTTGCGGGCGTGGCGGGAGCCATCGAGGTCATCGGCTACCACAACCGGCTGATCCTCGGGCTCACCCCCGGCTACGGGATCATGGCCATCCTGATCGCCGTGCTGGGCCGCATGCACCCGGTGGGGGTGAGCGTGGCCGCCGTGCTCGTCGCCATCCTGATGGTCGGCGCCGACTCGCTGCAGCGCAGCGTCAACCTGCCGGCCAGCGCGGGCTTCGTGTTCCAGGCCATCGTGGTCCTCTGCGTGCTCTTCGTCGAGGCGCGCTCGGCGCGCCGGCGAGCGGGCGGGTAGCCGGCCAGGGACGCCGAGGACGGGATTCGCCATCGTCGCCTCGACGCGCTCGATCAGGTTGGCGGCGTCGAGAGTTGCCGTCGCCTTGAAGCGGCCCGGGACCCCGAAGGCGATCGTGCGGCCCTGCATCGTGCCCTTGCCGGCCATCGCGGCCTTGATGACGCCGTGCGGAGGCCCAGATGTTGCGCTCTGCGCCGGCGTCTGTCGAGAGGCCGTTCGGCAATGCGCGGAATACTGATGGTGACCCCGGCGGGATTCGAACCCGCGATCTCGACCTTGAAAGGGTCGCGTCCTGGGCCAGGCTAGACGACGGGGTCGCCCGGGTCAGTATACCCGAGGCCGGTCACCGCGCCGGATGCACCGACGTCTGCACGGTGACCCAGTCGCCCACGCGCAGGGTCGTGCCCGCGGGCAGCCAGACGGTGACCGGGCCGCGGGACGATTCCACGGAGAGGCGGCCGGCGGGCTCGACCGACGTGACCCGACCGCGCACGACGGCGTACTCGCCGGGCTCCGAGGCCGACGGCGCCGGCGGCCCGACCATCGCCGATGGGCTCACGTCGCCGGAATCAGGTGGAAGGAGCTCCAGCGGCTGCACCTGCAACCGAACACGCACCGGCTCTCCCGGCTGGAACGGCTGGGCGCCGGGTGTGCCGATCCACACCGTGACCGGCCCCTGCGCCGAGTCGATGGCGACGGTACCGGACGGATCCACGCGGGCCACCTTCCCGGTCGTTTCCGCGCTGGCCGGCGCGCCGCGGGCTTCGAGGCGTCCGTGCGGGAGGATGGTCCGCTCGACGTCCGCCGTGATGAGCTCACCGCGCAACGTCACCACCTGGTGCAGGCGCAGCCCGGCGAACTGGTCGGGGGTGACCTTGACGTGGACGAGGTTCCCGCCCTGGCGCAGCGTGACGAGCTGGGCCCCCTCGTTCCAGCCCCACACCTCGCCGGTGACCGGCTGCACGACCGCCGGCGTGGGCGGGGCGGGGCGGGCACAGGCGGCCAGTATCAGCGCGACGATCGCGATGATTGTTGTCCTCATGGTTGCTCTCCTCGGAGGCTTCTCCAGCGGCGATCAGGGCGCCTGCGCGCCCAGCCCTTGCCGGTAGTTCGTGACCCGCACGCGGTAGCTAACGGCGGTCCCGACGGGGATGACGGCCTCGAAGGGCGCGCTGCTGCCCTGGGTGATGCTGTGGGCCACGAAGCTGATGCCACGGCCGATGACCTTGCCATTGCCGTCCAACGCCTCGGCGGTGACGTAGACGTCGAGCACGTCGGTGCGCCCGGTGTTGTTGACGTCGCCACTGATCCGGGTACGGTTGGGGGTGCTCCGATCCGCGGTGTACTTCACCTGGAACTCCTGGGCTGCGCTGGCGCCGGCCAGGACCAGGAGGACCGCGACCAGCAGCCCGCCCACGACCCCCGCTTTCACCATGGTGGCTCCCCTGCCCCCGAGCCGGCGGCGGCGCCGAGCGCTTCCCGGTACAGCTCCTCGGTGTAGCCTCGTACGAGCAGCCCGCCGATCACGAGAACGGGGACGCGGAGGAAGCCGTCCGGGTGCAGCAGGTAGCGTACCGCATCGGCCTCGGTGATGGGAGCCACACGCACGATCTGCTCACCGGACTTGGCCAGCAGGCGCCGGGCCGGCCAGGTCAGCGCCAGGGTGCCGGCCCGATCGACCGGCGCGTCCTCCACCGACCGGTTGTCGAACTCGATGCCGACCCGCGAGAGAAACTCTCTCGCCTGCGCGCACATCGGTCAGCCGTCCCTGTTGTAGAGGAGCGCTCTCAGGTCAGGACGCCAGTCGGAGCCCCGAGCGCATCTCGAACAGCTCCTGGGCCAGGAGGGAGGCACCGGTGATGCGCGCCAGGTTCCCGCAGCAGTAACAGTGGACGAAGGCGGGCTCGTAGGCGATGAAGGTGCTGTGGCACTTGGCGCACCGGTCACCCGGCGTGTCGACGTGCTTGAAGGCCATGGCCGCACGCACCGCCGGGGGCAACAGCCGGATGACCCGCCCGTTGTCGGTGACGGCCATGCTTCGCATTCTGGCGCTCGGCGTCTTCATCGCGCTCGTCGTTCCTGCCTGATGATCGGGGAGAAGATAAGACTCTCGGGGCGGAAATGCAACCCGACTTCTACCCCGAGGTGGCCTGCGTCACTTCCTCCAGCGTGCTGACGCCCTCCAGGACCCGGAGCAAGCCGGCTTCCCGGAGCGTCTTCATGCCGTGCTCCCGGGCCGTGGCGCGGATGTCCTTGGCCGAGCCCCCCTTGAGGATCAGGTCGGCGATGTCCGGAGTCATCGGCATCACCTCGAAGATGCCGACCCGCCCCCGGAGCCCCTTGAAGTCGCAGGTCGCGCAGCCCTTGGCCCGATAGATCGTGCAGCGGCCCCGCCCCTGGGGGATGTGGCCGTGGGGGACCAGGCTCTCCTCGTCGATCTCGTACGGCTCGCGGCACTCCGGGCACAGACGGCGGACGAGGCGCTGGGCCACCAGCAATCGGAGCGCGGTCGAGAGCAGGAAGGGCGGGATGGTCATGTCCAGCAGCCGGGCGATCGTGGACGCGCAGTCGTTGGTGTGGAGCGTCGACAGCACGAGGTGCCCGGTCAACCCCGCCCGGATCGCCGTCTGGGCGGTCTCTAGATCGCGCATCTCACCCACCAGGATTACGTCGGGGTCGTGGCGCAGGAACGAGCGAAGGGTGGCGGCGAAGGTCCGGCCGATCTCCTCCTGCACATTGACCTGATTCACGCCTTCCAGCGCGTACTCCACCGGATCCTCGACGGTCACGATCTTGAGGTCCTGCTTGCTGAGCTGGTGGATGCCCGAATACAGCGTGGTGGTCTTGCCCGAGCCGGTGGGGCCGGTGATCAGGATCACCCCGTTCGGGCTCTGGATGGCCTTGAGGAACTCCTGCTGCCCGGTGGCGTCGAAGCCGATCTGCGCCAGGTTGGGCTGCAGCACCGCGCCCTCGAGTATTCGAAGGCTTATGCTCTGGCCGAACAGCATCGGCACGATGGAGACCCGCAGGGCGATGGGCCGGCGATTGTAGAGGAGCTTGATCCGGCCGTCCTGGGGCAGGCGATGCTGGGCGATGTCCAGCTCGGCCAGGATCTTGATGCGGGCCACCATCGGGGCCTCGCAGCGCTTGGGCAGCGTCATGGCCGTGACCAGCCGTCCGTCGATGCGATA
>JBOHPM010000344.1:0-4062 GCA_050731715.1 Candidatus Rokuibacteriota bacterium | reverse complement strand
GCGTCGATGAGGCTGATGTTGCCGTGGCCGCACAGGCCGAACAGGTAGGGCACCCGCTCCTGGATGAGGTAGTCGACGATGATCTGGCCGCCGTTCATTCGCGCCATGACGTCTCGTTCCTCCCTGGAGTGCCTACCCTACCAGAGTTACCAGGAAGCAGCTCCCCCCGGCCTCGCGCCCCAGGTAGCGCGCGTCGCCGCCGTGCCGGCGCACGATCTGCCGCACCAGCGCCAGCCCCAGGTGGCTGGCTCCTTTCCGAGGTCCGGGCTGAACGGCCCTCGTCGTCAGCCAGGATGGGCGCCGCCGGTAACGGGCGTTTGTCCGGCGGGTAAAGTTTTGTGAAGCGGCCGGAGGACCGGGGGCTGAATCTCCCGGGCTCGCCGCGGCGTCCAAACGTCGAGGAGCGAACCATGCGTGAAGCGCTGCCCATCTCCGCTCAGATCCCGGACGAAGCCGATGTTCTGGACGCCTACTCTCGGGCCGTCGTATCGGTCGTGGAGGAGGTCGGTCCCGCGGTCGTGAGCATCGCGGCCGGCGGCCGGACCGCGCCGGGCCGGGGCGAGCGTGCCGGGGCGGGCTCGGGCGTGCTGATCACCCCGGACGGCTACGTCCTCACGAACAGCCACGTCGTGCACGCGGCGGGACGGCTCGAGGTGACGCTCACCGACGGGCGCGTCCTGGGCGCGACGATGGTGGGAGACGACCCAGCGACGGACCTGGCGCTGATCCGGGTCAGCGCCGGGGGCATGCCAGCGGCCACGCTGGGCCAGTCGTCCACGTTGAGGGTTGGACAGCTCGTGATCGCGATCGGCAATCCGCTCGGCTTCCAGTCGACCGTGTCCGCCGGCGTGGTGAGCGCACTGGGGCGATCCCTGCGAGGCACGACTGGACGGCTCATCGAGAACGTCATCCAGACCGACGTGGCGCTCAACCCCGGCAACTCCGGCGGGCCGCTCGTGGACTCGCGGGGACGTGTGGTCGGCATCAACACCGCCATCATCGCCATCGCCCAGGGCATCGCGTTCGCCATCCCCGTGGACACGGCCCGGTGGGTGGTGAGCGAGCTACTTAGTCGGGGCCGGGTGCGCCGCGCCTATCTGGGACTGACCGGGCGGACGCGCCCCGTGGATCGCCGGCTCGCGCGCCGCCTGGACCTTGCCCAGGAGACTGTGGTCGAGATCGTGGCGGTGGACCCAACGAGCCCGGCGGCCCAGGCCGGTCTCCGGAAGGACGATCTGATCGTGGGGCTCGACGCCGGCCCGGTGATGCGGATCGACGACCTCCACCGCGCGCTCGCGGTCCAGGCCGTCGGCGTGCCGGTGGCGCTCAGAATCATCCGTGCGGGATCGGTGCTGACGCTGACAGTAACGCCCGCCGAAGCGCCCTGACCTCGACCGTCGTCTGCCCCTCCGCTGGTGGAGTGATCGCGCCGCGTGTACCCTACTCCCCTGAAAGGGGCAGATGATGGTCGACTATCGCGGCCTCGAGCAGCGGCTCTGCGAGCCTCTCACGCTCCCTCGCCGCCCGGTTGCCGTCGCGTTCCGGGACGTGGCGCCTCCAGGGATCACGCGGTTTGCCGGCTCGGAACCTTCGGGCTGCAGCTTCTGGCGGCTGGCCATGCAGGGCCGGGCCTTCTACACAACCCCGGACGATCATCACAACTGCCCGATCGGCAGCTACACCCACAACATGCCGCTGCCCCCGGATCGGGCCGCGGAGCTCGAGCAAACGCTCGGCCTCATGACGACCATCGGCTACATCAAGATGGAGGAGGTAGGCGGGATTCCCCGCCTGCCGCGCACGCCCGGCGTGGTCGTCTACGCGCCCCTGGGCGAGACGCCCGTCGATCCCGACGTTGTCCTCTTCACCGGGCGGCCCGGACGCGTCATGTTCCTGCAGGAGGCCGCCCTGCGGGCTGGCGTCGGGGCCAGTATCCCGCTGCTCGCCCGCCCGACCTGTATGGCGTTACCCGCGGCCCTCCAGGCCGGATCGGTGGCCAGCACGGCCTGCATCGGCAACCGGGTGTACACGGAGGTGGGCGAGGACGAGCTCTACGTGGTGATCCCGGGCAAGGACCTGAGCCGTGTGGCCGACGAGCTCGGCACGATCATAGGCGCGAACACCAAACTGTCTCAGTATCACCAGGAACGCCGGCGGACGCTGGCGACCGAGTAGCCCCGGCGAGTTCGCCCGCGGGAAGCGGCTACTTGCGGGTCGGCTGGAATCGGCGCGGGGGCGCGAGCGGCACGTACCCGGCCAGCAGGATCCAGCTCACGGTGGCCCCGATCAGAATCCCCACGATGACCCGGAGAGCCAGGTAGCAGTACGACTGCACGACGGCGAACTGCTCCGGGGTCAAAGGCAAGGCGACCCGATGCGACTCGGCCAGCGAGGGAAACAGCGCGACGCCGGTGGCCAGGACGGCCAGAAGAAAAGCGCCTACGCCGAAGGGGCGCGCCATGCGGGTGACGCTTTCCGTCGTGATGATCGCGGCCACCGCGCTCAGGAAGAGCCCCAGGCCGGCGACGCGGCGGAGCGCGGGCGTGTCGAAGGCCGCAAACAGGTTCAGCACGTCCACGGAGCCCACCGCCCACGCCAGCACGGCGGGTAGAACATCATGGAAGAGGACGTGGCCGGCGATGCCGAAGCAGGCCAGCAGCTTCGCCAGCCACTCCCAGCGCCCGGAGATGTCGTGCTCGTCTATCATCGTGGTTCACCGCCTTGGCGAATTCGAGCAGGTTCGGTGCCAATGCTGGCCGGGTGCGGAGATAGGGCAATTCGAGCGCCGCAACAGGGGCTGCCCAATGCCACGCGGACACACCCTGGTGCCAGAATCCGAGCTGGGCGCCGTGGCATCCCAAGCGGCGAAGGGAGACGACAATGACGATGGGCACGTTGCCTGGCCGCTCGGTCGCACGCATCGTCGAGGGCCTGCGCACGTTCGAGGGCGAAGGCTTCGCGGTACGACGGCCTTTCCCCACGCCGACGCTCGACCACGTCGATCCGTTCCTGCTGCTCGACGAGATGGGCCCGGCCGATCTTTGCCCCGGCGAGGCCAAGGGCGCACCCGATCACCCGCACCGCGGCTTCGAGACCGTGACCTACATGCTCCACGGTCGACTGGAGCATCGAGATTCCGCCGGCAATGCGGGGAGCCTTGGCCCGGGCGACGTCCAGTGGATGACGGCCGGGGCCGGCGTGGTCCATTCCGAGATGCCCGCAGCCGCCTTCCAGCGTACCGGCGGCCGGATGCACGGCTTTCAGTTGTGGGTGAACCTGCCCCGCCGTGACAAATTGATGGCGCCGCGCTACCAGGATGTGCCGGCAGCGCGGATCCCCGTTGTGCGCGATCGGGACGGTGTCTCCGTGAGGGTCATCGCCGGCGAGGCGCTCGGTGCGCGCGCAGTGATCGACACGCGCACGCCCATCATGTACCTGCACTTCTCGCTGGCGCCCGGCGCTCGCGTGACCCAGCCGGTGCCGCGCGAGTGGAATGCCTTCGCCTACGTCTTCGGCGGGCGCGGCCTCGCCGGTAAGGACCAGCGCCTCGTGAACGACGGGCAGGCGGCCATCTTCGCGACCGATGGCGAGGGCGTGACCCTGACGGCGGCGGACCTGCCGCTCGAGGTATTGCTCGTCGCCGGGCTCCCGCTGCGCGAGCCCGTGGCGCGCTACGGTCCGTTCGTGATGAACACTCGGGAGGAGATCGTTCAGGCCGTCGAGGATTTCCGTGGCGGGCGGCTCGGCCGCCCCGCCTGAGGGATCAGAAGTTGAATCGGAAGGAGACGCCGCCAATCAGGTAATGCGTGTTGAAGTCCGTCTTGATGGTGGCGTCCATCCCGGCGATGTGCAGATTCCATTCCGGACTCACCCGGGTCATCCGGTACTCGGCGAAGATGCCGAAGTCCGGCGTGAACATGAAGGTCAGGCCCCCGCGGACGTCGAGTCCGAGGTCGTACGAGGTGTCGCTGGTTCGCCCGCCCAGATCGTTGCCGAGGTCGCCGGCGAACTTTGAGGCAAAGAACCCCGGGCCGCCTGCGATGTACGGCTGGAGTCGGCCAC
>JBOHPM010000343.1:0-4074 GCA_050731715.1 Candidatus Rokuibacteriota bacterium | reverse complement strand
ATCGGGCAGACGGGCCAAGGCCTTGCGAACCTCACCGGAGCGAATGGCCTCCAGCCGCTCCCGCAGCGAGACGATGGTCGGGATCACCTCGGCGTCGCCGAGCCGGGCCAGGAACTTGGCCACCTCGCGGTCGACCAGCGCCTCTGCGCGCTCCGCCTCGCGGGCCCGCTCACGGAGGTTGGCGTCGATCACCTGACGGAGATCGTCGATGTCGTAGCAGTAGACATCAGCCAGCTCGCCCACCGTGGGCTCCACGTCCCGGGGCACCGCGATGTCGATGAAGAACAGCGGCCGGGCGCCGCGCTGTTGCATCACCTGGGCGACCATCGGGCGGCTGACGATCGGGGCTGGGGCGCCGGTGGAGGTGATCGCGATGTCGACGGCGCAAAGGGCGGTGGTGAGCTCGTCGAAGGGAACGGGGCTGCCCGCCAGCGAGCGGGCCAGCTCCTGCGCCCGCGACCACGTCCGGTTCACCACGTAGATGGGAAACGCGCCGTGGTCGACCAGCTGCCGCGCGGCCAGCTCGCCCATCTTGCCCGCGCCCAACAGGAGGACCGCCCGTCCCCGCAGGCCGTCGAAGATCTTCTTGGCCAGCTCCACGGCGGCAAAGGACACCGAGACCGCGTGCCGGCCGATATCCGTCTCCGTGCGCACCCGCTTGGCCACGGCAAACGCCTGCGTGAACAGCGAGTGCAGCGTGGGCCCGACGGTCTCGCACGACTGGGCGAGCGCGAAGGCATCCTTCACCTGCCCGAGGATCTGCGGCTCGCCCACCAGCATGGAATCCAGGCTGGCGGCCACGCGGAACACGTGCCGCACGGCGTCCCCATCGAGGTGCATGTAGAGGTACGGCTCGAGCCCGGCCGGGCCCAGCCCGCGATGACGGCAGAGGTGCCCGAAGGCCACCGTCCGCCCCTCGCCGGGAACGTCGGCCACCCCGTAGACCTCGACCCGGTTGCAGGTCGACAGGATCACCGTCTCGGCGACGGCGCCGGTGGCCTGGATGTCGTGGAGGAGCTCGCGCAGCTTGTCCTCGTCGACCGCGAGCTGCTCCCGGAGCTCGACGGGCGCCGTGCGATGGCTGAGCCCGCAGGCGAAGAGGGCCATCAGGAGCCGTGCCGGCCGGGCAGGAACAGGCCAGCCCCCAGCGTCAGCACCAGCGCGGCGAAGCCGATGATGGAGAAGTACGCGGCCCGCCGGCCGCGCCAGCCGGCGGCGGTCCGCCCGGCGAGCGTGGCCGCATAGATGGCCCAGGCGACGAAGGAGAACAGGGCCAGGGGGTCGAAGGCGAAGACGCTGCCCCAGGCGGTACTCGCCCACAGGCTGCCCAGAATGATGGCGGTGGTAAGGAAAGGAAACCCCAGCGCGAGCGTACGATAGGTCAGGCGATCCAGGGTGGCCAGCGAGGGGAGCCGGTAATACACGGCACCGGGCCGCTTGCCCTTGAGCTGGCGATCCTGGAGCAGGTACATGAGGGCGCCCGCGAAATTGAGGACGAAGGCGGCGATGCCCACCAGCGCCAGCGCAATGTGGACGGTCAGCCAGGCGCTCGACAGCGCTCGATCGATCGGACCCAGACCCAGGGGACGCGCCACGGAGGACACGCTGAGCATCAGCACCACCGGCAGCACGAACGCCCCCAGCACCTTGACACCGTACTGGCGCTCCACCCACATCATGAGCCCGACCGCTACCCACACGGCGACCGAGACGGCGTCAGACAGTGTGCCGAGGGGAGGCCGGCCCGTCTCGACACCAGTCTTCACGATGGCTATGCCATGCAGGGCCCAGCCGGCCAGGGTGACCACGGAGGCGATCCGGTAGACGAGCTCTTCACGCTGGATGAGATAGGCGAAGGCGAGCCCGGTCGCGCAAACGTACGCAATGACGGCAAGGGTGAAAAGGCCCGGCATGACTGGCTCCAGGGCCGTGGATTTTACCACAATTCCGATGCGTCTTGCGGGTCCTGGCCGACGTCAGGAGCGAGCGCGAGTGGCCCGCTCCAGTTCGATGAGGGTGGGCACGGCCCGCCAGTAGCCCGAGCGGTGGGCGAACACATCGAGGTGAGGCGAGCCCCAGTCCTCCACGAGCGGTGAGCCGGCATTCCACCTCACGCGCCGATCGAGCTCCTTGAGGTAGGCCTGACAAGCCCGGCAGGCGCTGATCAGGTAACCCTCCTCCTTATCTTCCCCCTGGAACTTGACGAATTGCTTGCTGTCGGCGGTGTCGCACGCCGGGCAGCGCAGGCGGGGAAAGATCCAGCCCCCACCGCACAGGTGGCAGACGAGGTGACGGCCACCATTCTCGAGAATGTCTGTGAACCCCGGGGGCCCCCCGCAGAAGGGGCAGACCCCACGCTGCCACACCCCCTCGGTGAGGTGCCCCCGACAGTGGGCGAAGTAGCGCTCCAGGGCCGGCCTCAGGCCCCCATAGCCAAGAAATGCCCACGCCTCGGGGTCGAGAACGGCCGGGCCGACCGCCGTCCTGCCCGGGAGGAGGGCGGCCGGGGTCACCTCACCCCGATCCCAGGCCTGCGCGAAGCTCCGTAGCGACGCCTCGTTCACGCCGACCATCGCGAGGAGATCGAGGGCGGGCGCCACGAGGGGCTCGAGCGCCTCGGCGTCCAGCGCGGGGCTGCTCTCCGCCAACAACGACACGCCCCGACCCCAGCGATCACGACATTGCTCGGCGCTCCAGTCGAGCGGTGTCACTGCGGCGGGGGACCACCGGCTCCAGGCCGAGAGGATCCCGCCATACGCGTGGAGCGCGTCGCGGAAGGCCGGGCGGCGCACGAGGAGCTCCTCCCACTCCTGGACGAGCCGCTCGTGGCTCAGAACGGGCCCCTCGCCACAGACGTTGACGGTACCAGGGCTACGAGAGGACTCGCTGTCCTGCGGCGATGATCACGTACTTGAGACCGAAGCCGCCGACGAGGACGAGCACCGACACCAGCGCGGCCAGCCCCGGGTTGGCCTTGCGGATCACTCCCCCGAACTGCAGCGCCAGCGGGATCACCAGGCCGACCACGATGGCGAGCCAGAAGAGCACGCTGTCCGAGCCGGCCACGAGCTGCCGCAGCGCCTGCGTGATGCCCGCCGACCCGGTCATCCACACGGTGACGAAGAACAGGACGAGGAAGGCCAATTCCACGATGAGCGCGAACCCGGTGAAGCTCATGAGACGCCCCAGGGCCTCGCGGTTCTGCCCCCCGAGGATGCTCATGGTCAGCGCGATCGCGGCGGCCCCGGTGGCGGCGCCCACGGCCAGGTACAGGGCGCCGAGCCAGTGGGCGCTGATGAACAAGGGGCGGGCCGTGGCTCCCAGCAGGACGCCGGGGTACGCGGCGATGAACAAGCCGAAGACGCTGCCCGCGATGCCCACGAAGGCTCGCGAGAGGCCGAAGCGGCGGTTGCCCCGGTCCTCGAGGGACGTCATCAGCACGGCCAGGAAGGCGCAGGCGCTGAAGAGCAGCAGCGCCCACGCCCCCGCGCTCATCGGCGACAGGAGCTTGAGGTGAAACGGGCCCACGGTGATGACGTTCATGCCGATGTCCGCGCTCGGCTTGCCCACCATCAGCATGTGCAGAAAGCGGCTCGGCCGCCCGAGGTCGACGATCAGGAGGATCGGCCCCGGGATGATGGCGAGGAACGCGACGTAATAGCCCACCCGCATGAGGTCCCGGAAGCGCCGCTCGTCCACGAAGGCTGCCACGGTGGCCACGACGAAGGCGCCACCGGCGAGCCCGCCCAGGAAGAAGTAGAGGCCGATCAGCAGCGGCCAATCCGCGCTCTGCAGCAGTCCCGGCTCCATCAGAACCGTCCCGGCCCGCCGCGGGTGCGGAAGGCGACCACCGCGCCCAGCCCCACCAGAACGGCCGAGCCGATCGCCAGCAGCGAGTCGACGAAGACGTTGCGCTGGGGCAGCTTGGGGCTCTCGGGCAGGCCATAGAGAGACGGCTTGCCCAGCAGCAGGAAGAAGGCGTTGAGCCCGCCCAGGGAGCCGTTGGGGTCCTCCCCGTAGAGCTGGGCCTCCTTGAAGCCCAGCTTGCGGAGGTCCTCGACCCGCTTGCGGGCC
>JBOHPM010000342.1:0-4075 GCA_050731715.1 Candidatus Rokuibacteriota bacterium | reverse complement strand
GATCGTCACCTCCCACGCCTGCCTCTCGGGCAGGATCTCAAGCTTGTGGGTGCCCTCGAGCCGGCGCTTGACTGTAGGGACGTGCTGCAGGATGTCGCCAACGGGAAGCCCGGTCACGACGGACACCGCACGGCCGCTCTCGGGGCCCCGTCGGCGGATGGCGTTGAGTGCGAGGATCCGGTAGGGCACCGTGTCAAGCCACTCGCGGCTGAGGTCCACGAACCGGCGACTGGCAAGCTTCAACGCCCGCTCGCCCACGAGGTACTGCCGTCCGTCGTAACCGAGGGCCTCGAGATCGGCGGGATCGAAGCCACGGATCTGGACCTCGGACGGCGTCCAGTCGCCCACGACCGAAGGGAAGGCATCCGTGCCGAAGCGCGTGGTCGTCTTCGTGAATCCAAATCCGATGTCGATACCCACGAGCATGCGTCCCCCCGCGTGGTTCCCGGGACAAAGTCGAATGCCGAGTCGATGACTCGGCGGACGTGTCTATCGTGCGGCTCGCGAGGACCGAGCTCGGGGCGCCTTTGGGTTCAGGAGATGCGAAAGATCTGATCCCCGCGAGCTGAGGGCTGCAGCCCGTGCTCGTCCCAGTAGAGCAGGTCTCGTGCAGGTTGCTTCGCTGCATCTGTTATTGCGATTTCCCGAGGCGATAGCCTACGGTTTAGCCGTCGCATGGACGGTCGCCGGTCGGGCCGACGGGTTTCGTGTATGCCGGCCTCGTAGCGCCGCGCACCCGGGTGCGCGCCCTCAGGGGACAGCCGGGATTGGTCTCCGACGCCGGACGTCTATGCGGGAACCGGAGCGCCCCCGGGGCCGTCAAAAGTGTCGCCACGCGTTCCTTTGAGCCTGGCGGCGCGGAAGCAGGCCGGCCGGCTGAGCGATCTATGAGCGTCCTGGGCGCGCGGCCTGGTAGCGAGACCGCCGTTACGAATATTCTCAGTCTGGCGACCGGAGGGCACGACGGCACATGCTCGGTAAGCCGTTGCCGTGTAAGCTGGCCGCCGGGACGCCCC
The DNA here is from genome assembly GCA_050731715.1 of Candidatus Rokuibacteriota bacterium. Lineage (GTDB taxonomy): Bacteria > Methylomirabilota > Methylomirabilia > Rokubacteriales > CSP1-6 > 40CM-4-69-5. The sequence continues at coordinate 3,059 of JBOHPM010000342.1, read as the reverse complement.
GGAGTGCGCCGGCTCGTTTCGCCAGGCGCAGTCCTAAACTGCTTCTCGTTGACGAGCTCCGCTGACGTAGCATTAGCCTCCAGAGGCATCGAATGCTGGGCCAAGGCGACGTCGCAGCGTGGAGTGACATCCAAGGCCGGATCTGGGGCTGTCAGCTCTGCCGTGTTCAGGAGCGTGTGGCCTGCAACATCAAGCAGCACACCGATGCTCCGTCGGCGTCGGTCAAGCTCATGCTCGTGGGTGTGGCTCCGCCGCACGTGGCGGGTGTTCAGACGAGAACAGCCGCAAATAGCGCGACGAACGATCCACACGACAACCTACGGGGGTTCATCTTGGCGACGCTCGGAGGCCCTTGGGCGGACCTGCTCGCGCGGGGTCTTTTTCTGATCCATGGCGTGAAGTGCGCCATCGTCCCTGAGGATGGCCACCAGAACCCGCCGGATGATGTCGTTGACACGTGTGCACCTCAGCATTTTGCCCGCGAGATCCAGCTCGTTCGGCCGCCCGCGGTCGTCGTCTTTGGGCGTGCTCCGCACCGAGCCCTGCTCAGGGTCCCCGGCGTTCGGGCCTCGATGCTGAACGGGCTCGGACTCTCATGCTCCGTCGCCGCGCTTGTAGAGAGAACGAGGGGCGGCGCAGAGATCAACGCGGGTGGGTGGCGGTTTCGGCTATTCGGCAGTCCCTTTCCCCTTCGCGACCGAAGGCTGGCCGCCGAGATCCTTCAGAACGCGGCGCGCCACGCTGGAGTCGTGCAGTGAGGAGGTTAACCGCGCATTGCTGGGCTCGCGTTGCTCCTCCCCAACCCATGACCGCGCGCGTTTAGACGGAAGGTGGTAGACGCTTGATTGATCCGCTGGTAGTGGTCGTCGGTCGAAGTGACGTCGAGGCAGGCGACATCCAGCCTACGCTCCGCATCCTCTTTCGCTTGCTCGCCGACGCCGTGACGGTACGCGAGTACCGAGAGCGAGTTGACATGGCGTTCCAGGGCTACGACGCCGACCCTCGAGAATTGTTCGAGATACCTGAGGTGCGGCGGTTTGTCGCCGCTTTGGACGACGCCTTTCCCTACTGGCTGTACTTCTTGTCGCGCGAGTACATGGGGCTGCAGGCTATCGCGTTCTGCTTTCTCCCCCCATACCTTACGGAGGACGCACAACGACAGATCTGGCCTCAGCGGCTCACCGAACTGGTCGAGCGGCGCTGGGCACCGGCCTTGGCTGAGCTCGCGGCGAAGGCAGGCTGGGCGGCAGCTGACATCGACGAGCTGCTCGCCACCGCCGGCCATTACTTCTTGGAGGGACCGCGACGGGGTTTCGACCTTGGCTCCGTCTAAACTTCGCAGTCGGACGGACCGCGGGCTCGCATTCGCTCGCTCGTGGCTGCTCACCGCGGTGTTGCCTGGATAGGGCGGCAGCCGATGCCCAAAGTGCCGAAGATCGGACCATGCGCGTTGTGTGGAAAAGCACGGCGCGTGACGCGCGAGCATGTCCCGCCGAAGAACCTCTTCCTCCCTCCTCGGCCGGGGAACACCATCACCGTACCCGTGTGCGAGCTGTGCAACCACGGATACCACCTGGACGACGAGTACTTTCGCGTGTTCGTTGCCGCCCTCGCTGAGCCGAGAACCCGGCTGTGGCGCCTCTGGAAGGAAAGGGTCGTTGGATCAAGCTTCGCCCGGAGCGGTGGGCTCAAGGGGCGGCTGAATGCAGACCATGCGTTGTTGCTAGGACGGCACCGACAGGAGCCCCTACGGACACCGGCGGGTGATCTCGTGACGGACGACCTGCTTCCGCGCCTGCAGCCCTTCGACGCTTCGCGGGTCAACGCGGTCGTCGAGAAGATAGTTCGGTGCCTTCACTTTTTCATACTCGGCGTACCGCTTCCCGTCGGGGCGCAGGTTCAGATCACTGTCGCGGATCTCACCGAAGATGAGATGCGCGAACTCCGTGACACGCCTACTGGCCAGGTGGGCCACGAGGGAGAGTTTGTTTTCCGGCGTCAGCAGACCGATGATCACGAGGCCCGCTGGCTTTTGGCATTCTATGAGCAATGCCGTTTCGCTGTTCATGTGCGGGCCAACTACCCTCACGCTTGAGCTGCGGGCATGCTGGCGTCCGCCGCACGCGGCCGTTCAGCGTGGCGTCGAAGACCGGACCGGTAACCGTGATGGGGTGAGCGCGTGCCACTCTTCGAGGACTTCGAGAACTGCGTCGGCACTTACCTGAAGGTGCTTCGGTTCTCAGAGCCCACGACTCCGGATGGCTTCCTGGTGCTTTACCTGCGGCCCAACGGACGATTCCTGTTCGCCGGATACTGGAGCGGCTACGAGCGATCCGCTGCCGCTGGCCGTTGGGTCAGACAGGGTGTGGAGGTTCGGCTCGACGGACGCGGGCGCGTCGCGACCGACGCGATTCCCGGTCCGGAGGGCCGACGATTCGAGCGTATCTTCGCCCATACAGGATACCAATCACACGCCCTCTCTGATCGCGTCGAACGCACTTGCGGAATGGAGCTTGCTGAACTGGACGGGCCCTCTTGCGTATGTCGGGCAGCATACCATCATTGATCCAGACGGTCGCTGGCTGCCAGGATCGATGTCCATCGTAGACGCGTGGATCGAGCAAGTGCTGGGAGCGTAGATCCGTCTTGAGGAGCCGACGGTCCGACGAATCGCTCTTTGCCGTCCGCAGGAGCCACTGTCAGTCGGGAATGCCGTCGCCGTCCTGGTCGAAGGCCGTGTCTATCGCATGCGCGTCGAGGTGCTGATCGTCATCGAGTCCGCCCAGCTCGAGCTGGCTGGCTGGTGGAGTCGGGGAAGCTGGCCGAGGTGGCGGTGCGGATGGCGATGGCTGTCGCGCCGTTTCTGGCATCCCCGGATGACGATTGCGCGGTGGCACATAGCTGATGAGGCTCGTAGGCTGCGGCGTCGGTCGTCGCCGCCGGCGTCCCCGCGACGGCGCGCCCTGCGGAGCCTCCGTACCTGCCGTCGGTGACCGTGACTCGGCGGCGGGCTGCGCCACGGCGCCGGGCACCGCGGGGGGCGCCGGCTGCGCAGACCC
>JBOHPM010000341.1:0-4088 GCA_050731715.1 Candidatus Rokuibacteriota bacterium | reverse complement strand
TCCAGGTCGGGAACTCCGTCGCTCAGCGACGACCAGAGAAGTCGGCGCACATGGTCCCGGATGGTGTGCTCGGTGCCGAGGCTGGTCAGGATTTGCTGGGCGAGGTGGTCGAGATAGCCGGCGAGGACCTCGTCGGAGGAGCTCACCGGACGCGCGAGGTCATCCTGGCCGAGCAGGAGGGCGGTGGCGGGCGCGCCGAACTCGAGCGGAGCGCGGAAGAACTTCTCGTACTCCTTCACGTCGGCAGGACGGCGATAGGGCAGGTGAACGGTGAGCGGAGCAATGGGCGCTGCCGCGATCTCCCGGCACACGGACAGGAGCGCGGCCAGACGAGCGTCGGCCGCAGGTCGAAACGCTTGCAGGGCCGGCTCCGAGTCGACGCGCACCCAGGTGCCCTCGGCCCCCGTGTCCAGATGGACGACGAGAGACTCCGAGACGATGCGATCGTAGCGGGTGAGGCGCGTCAGGGCCGCCCCCACCGTCGCACTCAGGGCCATCGTGTACCCGACGAGACCGAACTCGCGTGCGCAGGCGTCGCCGCCGAGCCGCAACCCGAACGCGGGATCGGGCACGTGCTGGGCGGCGGCCTGCCAGAGCCGGACGACCGCGGAGAGTGGGATCCGGGCGTCGGGATCACGGAGCTGCGTCTCGTCGATCTTCGCGGCGCGCAACAGGTTCGGGCGATCGACACCCCAGCGCGTCATCCGCTCCAGGTGCCTGAGAGCCAGGCGTGCGAGCGCGGAGGGTTCCTTCAAGACGCTGCTCCGACTCCGTGCGGAGTATACTCCTGGCGGCGGTCACCGTGCTGGGCGGCGGGTGGCCGGCCCTCGCTCATTCGCAGAGCGCGCCCGGAGGACCCCTCATGAAGACGAGTCGCACCTCCTACGTGTACGTGGGCCTGGCCGGCGAGACCGCCCCGGGCCGCCCGGTCAAGTCCGGCCTCTATCGCATGGCCGTGGGCGATGATCGGTGGGAGCTCGTGACCCGCGGTCTGCCCGAGGCGCCCGCCATCCGGGCAATCGCCCCGCACCCCGAGCACGCCGACACCCTCTATGTCGGGACCCAGCACGGGCCCTACCGGAGCACGGACCACGCGGAGCACTGGGAGCGGCTCGACATCGCGGATCACGGTTTGCCGGTGTGGTCCCTCATGTTCGATCCGCGCGACGCTCGGGTGCTGTACGCGGGCTACGAGAACTGCGAGATCTTTCGCAGTGACGACGGCGGCGAGCACTGGCAGCAGCTTCCGGTGACTGTCCGCTTCCCCGAGGTGACCGTGGCCCCGGGGGCGAATCCGGCCAAGCGTGTGCTGGAGTTGGCCGCCAATCCCGCGGATCCCGACGAGCTCTACGGCGCCATCGAAGTCGGGGGCGTCATTCGGAGCCTCGACGGCGGCCAGCACTGGGAGAACATGAGTCACGGGCAATACGTGAACGACGACACGGTGGACATGCACGGCGTGCTGGTCGGCCGCTGGCGTCCGGGGATGGTGTTCGCCATCGGCCGCGCCGGCCTGTTCAGCAGCCCGGACCGCGGAGCGCACTGGGCCAGCGCCCGGCTCGAGCCCCTGAATCCCAAGGGACAAACCTACTGTCGCGATATCCGCGAGGTCCCCGGCGATCCCAAGACCATCTGGGTGGCGGCGGGCGCCGCGTTTCAGAGCGATGTCGGAGCTCTGTTCCGCAGCAAGGACGGCGGCGCGAGCTGGACGCGGATGAAGATGGGCATCGATCCCAAGAGCACGATGTTCGGTATCGTGTTCGACGAGCGGCAGCCCAAGCGCATGTATTGTGCGACGACGGGCGGTGAAGTGTTCGCCAGCGAGGATGCTGGCGAGAGCTGGGTCGAGCGTCCCCTGCCGGCCGGGGCCACGCAGGTCTACGCCATGGGGTGTGCCTGACCATGGCTCTCAACGGTGTTCGCATCCTGGACTTGACCCAGTTCGAGGCGGGGCCGTCGTGCACGCAGCTGCTGGCCTGGCTCGGCGCCGAGGTCATCAAGGTCGAGGAGCCGGGCAAAGGCGACCCCGGCCGCTACGGGCGGGCCGAGAAGCCGGGCGTGGACAGCAGCTACTTCCTGACCCTCAATGCCAACAAGAAAAGCGTCACGCTCAACCTCAAGCATCCGCAGGGCAAGGCCATGTTCCTGGACATGGTCAAGCAGGCCGACGTGCTCGCGGAGAACCAGGCGCCCGGCGGCATGGAGAAGATGGGCCTGGGCTATGAGGCGATGAGCGCGCTCAACCCGCGGCTCGTCTATCTCTCGATAAAGGGCTTCGGCAGCTACGGCCCCTACAGCACGTACAAGAGCTTCGACATGATCGCCCAGGCCACCGGGGGCGCGATGTGCCTGACGGGGACACCGGGATCGCCGCCCCTCAAGCCGGGCCCCACCATCGGGGACTCGGGCACCGGCGTGCACGCGGCGCTCGGCGTGATGGCCGCGCTGTGGCAGCGCCAGGCCACCGGACAGGGTCAGCGAGTCGAGCTGTCGATGCAGGACGCCGTCGTCAACTTCTGCCGCATCGCCATGCGCCTGGCCTACGCCGGCGGCGACTTCGAGCCGCGGCGTGGCAACGAAGTCGGCGGCACCTCGCCATCGGGCATCTACCGGTGCAAGCCGGCCGGGCCGGACGACTACGCCTACATCTATCCGCAGCCGGTTCGGCCCCACATGTGGGATGCGTTGCTACGGACGATCGGCCGCGACGATCTCGTCGGCCACCCGGACTGGTCGAATCCAAAATGGCGCTTCGCGCACAAGGACGAGGTCAATGCCCTGGTCGAGAGCTGGACGATGACCCGCACCAAGCACGAGGTCATGGCCACGCTGGGCACAGCCGGCGTGCCTGCGGGGGCCTGCCTGGGGCCGACCGAGATCCTGAGCGATCCCCATCTGAAGGCGCGCCGCATGGTGGTCACCGTGGACCACCCGGGTTGGGGCCCGTTCACGATGCCAGGCAACCCCGTGCAGCTGTCCAAGTCGCCGACGGAGGTACGGCCGGCCCCGCTGCTCGGCGAGCACAACGCCGAGGTGTACAAGGAATGGCTCTCGCTCGGAGCGGAGGATCTGGCGAAGCTCAGGGCCGACGGCGTGGTCTAACCCGGCCAATCGGTCTTATTCCTCATCGTCGATGATTGTGGCCCGGCCCCGGTCCAGGATCAGGAGCGCCGCGACCTCTTGGAGATCCTCGAGGACCGCTACGGCACCCGCTCGACCATCATCACGAGCCAACTCCCGCCCGTCCAGTGGCGCGACTACCTCGGCGGGGCGACCTTCGGCGACGCCATCTGCGACCGCCTCCTGCACAACGCCCACCGTCTTGTGTTAAACCTGGATTTCCGATATGGATCGATGCCGTCCCCATGGCGGCGTCCACCGAGCGGCCCGTCCCGTCGGTCAGCTCGTCCCCGCGTCCCAACACGTCAACGACAGTCATTCTGGCGACCCGTGGGGCGGGGGCGCCCCGGCGTTTCCGGGGTTGGTCACTCCGACCGTCCCGTTCAGAGACACCCCTGCTCCGCACTGTGGACATTGCCCGGCCGAAGCGTGGCAGCGAGGCAGTCGCCGTCTTGGTTAAAGACGAAGAGAGGATGGTAGCAGACGGACTCGAAGTGGCCGTTGTAGGCCGACTGCTCCTGCGCGCCGTGCACCGGACTCTCGGAGCTGTCGACATCGAGAGTCACGCGCCGGGTCGGTGATCGCATCGCCGCGTGTTGGATCAATGCCGTATTGAGGCGAGCGAGCCCTTGGTAGTTCTGCTCCTCAGCGAGGGTGTTCGTCTCGAACCAGTGGAGTGTCGAGGTGAGCGCGATACTGGTCTCTCTGCGCTCGCGCGAGGCCAGCATTCGAAAGGTCGGGTCCTCGGCCAGTCGTTCCGCGTCGTTGGTGTCCTCGTAGCCCGCCAGCCGGCTGTAGATGGACTGGCGGAAGAGGTCCGGTAACGAGAATTGCCGATTGCGTCCGGTGCGGGGATCAGTGAGGTGTCCGTCGATCAGTGCACCCCAAGCCGAGCCGCTCGTCCAACTCGCGCGGCAGCAGCAGCCCGGCGTCGGAGGTCACCGTCGCTCCCCGGAACTCGACGCGCA
>JBOHPM010000340.1:0-4112 GCA_050731715.1 Candidatus Rokuibacteriota bacterium | reverse complement strand
CCGGCCACGGGGATCAGGCTCTTGAGGGGAAAGACCGGAATACCGGCGGGGCTGAAGATGCTCACCTCTTGAAATCGGACCGAGGTCATCGCGTAGCCCCAGCCGGAATAGACCAGCGCGCACACCCCGGGCAGGAAGAACGTGAGGTAGAGCGCCAGATCCAGGGTGGCCTGCCGGCGCGGCGACCACTTGCGATAGATGAAATCGCCGCGCACGTGAGCGTTGTGGGCCAGGGTGTAGGCGCCCGCCATCAGGAACATGGCGCCGTAGGTGATGTAGCTGAAATCGAAGGCCCAGGTCGTGGGAGCGTTCAGCGCGTAGCGCATGAAGACTTCGTAGGTCATGGCGAAGGTGAGCACCAGGATCAGCCACGCGAACGCCCGACCGACCCAGGTGCTGAGCGAGTCGATGAAAAAGAGGAACCGCCTCACTCCATCTCACCCCCGACAGCGCGACGGGCGGCGTGAGTCCACGCCGCCCGCCCCGGACATCCCTGCACGCTCGGCACCGACGACGACGCTACAGCGGCAGCTTGGCGAAGTGATGCTCGTAGGCAACGCGGTAGTCGGCGGCGTTCAACATGCCGTAGTACACCACGCGCTTCACCCACGCCTTCTGCGACTCCATCACCTTCTTCATGAAGGGATCCTTGCCCAGCACGTCGATGATGCCATCCCACGCCTTGATCTGGGCCTCGAACACGCTCTTGGGCGTCCGGATCACGTTGACCTTGTCCTTGCTGATCAACTCCTGGAGATCCTTGGAGTAATAGTCCATGGCCTTCCACTCGTTGGCCGAGGAGACAGCCTCCGCGCCGTACTGGAGGATGGCCTGGTGCTCCTTGGGCAGCGAGTCGAACTTCTTCTTGTTGAACATGATCTCGAAGTACTCCGTGGCCTGGTGGTAGCTGCCCAGCATGTAGTTCTTGGCCACGTCCTGCGCGCCGAAGCGGCGGTCGGAGGTCGGGTTGTTGAACTCGAAGGCGTCGATGACTCCGCGTTCCATCGCCGGCACGATCTCGCCGCCGGGAAGCTGGGCCACCGACAGGCCCATGGCCTGGTTCAGGTCGGCGGCCAGGCCGACCGTGCGGTACTTCAGGCCCTTCAGGTCCGCCGCGCTCTTGACCGGCTTCTTGAACCAGCCGAGCGGTTGGGTCGGCATCGGCATGGCGAAGAAGCTGGTGACGTTGAGCTTCATGATGTTGTGTTGGAGCTCGTGGAAGAGCTCGCGGCCGCCGCCATTGTGGATCCAGCCGAGCCCCTCGTTGGCGTTGAACCCGAACACCGGGCCGGTGCCGAAGAGCGAGGCGGCCTTGTGCTTGCCGTACCAGTACACCGTGACTGTGTGGGCGCCGTCGAGCTGTCCACCGTGGACGGCGTCGAGCACCTGGAAGGGATGGACGACGGCGCCGCCCACCAGAAAGTCGATCCTGAGCCGCCCGCCGGCCATCTCGTTGACGCGCTTGACGTAGTCCTCGGCGAACTCGTTGAAGACGTCCGCCTTGCCCCAGGATCCCTGCATTTTCAGCACCGCGGTCTGCGCCCGCGACACCATCGGGAACCCGACCGTGGCGGCGCCGGCGGCGCCCGCCGCGACGGCGGCCTTCTTGAGGAAGCTGCGCCGCGCGCCCGGCGACGGCATGCTCTCGCCCACCTGCTTGACCGTGTCACTCATGACCTGGCTCCTTTCCGTATCGGCGGTGTTGCCCTCACGAGGCGAGCAGACGCGAATCTCCTGCGACTCGACAAGTCCAACGGCGTGCCGGTGTGCGATGTCCCAGGCAGGACAAGCTTCCTGCAGGCGATCCAGCCGGCTCGAGTCTCAACACCACGCGTCGAAAGACGATGGTCGTGTCGACTCCGGTTGGGCGGCTGGTCCAACCACGGCGCAGACCTTACGCGGTCCGACCAGAGCTTGTCAAGCTCAGGGCGCGGGAAGCGCCAGGCTCAGGCGGCGCTCGCCTCGCCGGACTGTGAGCCGAAGCGGCTGGTCGAGCGGGGCCTCGGCCAGGGCGTCCCGCGCGGCGTCCCGTGTGATGACCGGCCGCTCCCCGACCTGGACCAGCACGTCGCCGACCTCCAGGCCTGCCTTCTCGGCGGCCCCGCCGCGAAGGACGGCGCCGACCGCCGGCACGCCGATGGGCGGGCGCGCTCCGAGCGTCTCGGCCGGGGCCTCCGACTCCCGGAGGGTAAAGCCGAACTCGGCGGCCACCCGCTCGCCCACGACCTCTCGGGGCATCGGCGCCAGCCGCACGGTGAGCTGGTGCCGGCCCTCGCTCCGGAGCACGGTCAGCGGCGTGTCGCCCGTCGTGGAAGCCGCGGCGATGAGTCGCTGCAGGAGCCGCGTCTCGGTGATGGGGCGACCGCCGACGGCCACCACGACATCGCCGCCCTGCAGGCCGGCGCGGGCGGCCGGGCTGTCGGGGAGCACCTCGACAATGACCACGCCGAAGCCCTCACGAATGCCGTGACGTCGGCTGATCGTCTCCATTTCTTGCTCGGCCATGTCGCGGATGCGGACCCCGAGCCAGGCCCAGGGCCGGGGATCGGCCGCGGCGTCGGCGAGGAGGAACAGGACCAGGGCCGCTGTGCCGATGAGCCTCATGCGGTGCCGCCCCGCTTGCGCAAAGCGTCCAGCAAGCCCTCCAGCGCGACCGCCACCCGGGCCAGTCGCTCGCCGACGTCGAGCGTCTCGAGCAGGGCCTGGCGTTGGGCGACGTCCGGCACGAACGCCGCGGCTGCCCGGTCGGCAATGCGGCCGGGCCCGGCGCCAGCGTCCAGGAAGCCGTCGGCGAGGTCACGCGGACGGTCCAGGGCCTCCAGCAGCCGGCGGCACGCGGTGCGGACTCGAACCACCTGCGGCTCGGCGCCGGTCCCCGGCGGGACCTCGGTCAGGCACCGTGCCCGCACGACGCGGTACAGCGTGTCGGTCGACAACTCTCCCTCGATCCGCACGCGCCAGCGTCCCTCGACCAGGATGTTGTAGCGTCCGGTGGGCAAGCGCTCCCAGCGCACGATCTCGCCGGCCCCGGCCACGAGAGCCACGGGCGGCTTGCCCGCGTACGCGGCCTCGTAGCCGGGCAGCAGGCGGGCGATACAGAGTCGGCGGTCTCGGGCCAGCGCATCGGTGACCATGGCCCGGTAGCGTGCCTCGAAGACGTGCAGCGGCATCACCGTGTGGGGGAACAGCGTGACATCGGGCAAGGGGAAGATCGGCAGGACCAGCGCCCCGGCGCCGACCGACGGAGTGGACTCCGGGGTGCTCATCCCCCGCTGACGCTCAGCCGAGCTTAGGGAGCGTCCGCAACGGCGCCAGCTCCTCGAGGCGCGTCGTCACCGCGGCGGCCAGGCTACGGAAGGCGATGGCCTGGGCCGACTCCGGACGCCGCAGCGTGATGGGCAGTCCTTCGTCCCCGCCCGCTCGCGTTTCCGGATCCAGCGGAAGCTGGGCCAGCAACGGTACGCCGTACTCCTGGGACAGCCGTTGCCCGCCGGCGGATCCGAAGACATCGGTGCGCTCGCCGCAGTGCGGGCAGACGAAGCCGCTCATGTTCTCCACGATGCCGAGGATGGGCACGTTGAGGCGCTGGAACATCGCCACCGCCTTGCGGACGTCGAGCAGGGCGACGTCCTGGGGCGTGGTGACCATCACCACCCCGCTCAGGGGGATGACCTGCGACAGCGAGAGCTGGGCGTCGCCCGTCCCCGGAGGCATGTCGAACACCAGGTAGTCGAGGGCGCCCCAGGCGACGTCGCGAAGCATCTGCTGGATGAACGAGTGGATCATCGGTCCCCGCCACACCACGGCCTCGCGCTCGTTCACGAGCAGGCCCAACGACATGAGCTTGAGGCCCTGGGCGTCGACGGGGAGGATCTTGTTGGCGAACATGGCGGGCTGGTCGCGACTGCCCAGCATGAGCGGCACGTCGGGCCCGTAGACGTCGGAGTCCACGATCCCCACCTGGGCGCCGCCGACCCTGAGCGCCACCGCGAGGTTCACGGCCACGGTGGACTTGCCCACGCCACCCTTGCCTGACGACACGGCGATGGTGTGCTTGACGTCAGGAATCATGTCGGCCGGCCGGATCGGCGCCGCGGGGGGCGCCGTCGTCG
>JBOHPM010000339.1:0-4118 GCA_050731715.1 Candidatus Rokuibacteriota bacterium | reverse complement strand
GGCAGATTCGCGTGGGCGCCGTCCTGCGCGAGGGCTTCGTGGAGATCGCCGTCAGCGACACCGGGATGGGCATTCCCAAGGAAGACCAGGACCTGATCTTCGAGGAGTTTCGCCAGGCCCGCGGCGAATCCGCCGGCAAGCGCGAGGGCACAGGACTGGGCCTCACCCTCACCCGCCGGCTGGTGGAGGCGCACGGCGGTCGCATCTGGGTGACGAGCGAATCGGGCCGCGGTTCAACGTTCACGTTCACCCTGCCGGCCAAGGAATGATCCTCCGCCTGCTCGGCGTCGCCCTCGGGCTGACAGCCTGCGCCACGATGGCCTCGCCCGTCCCCGACAGGACTCGCGGGGAGGGCCCACCGCCGGCCGCGCCGCCCGCCCAGGCTCAGCCCCGCGCTCCGTTCGAGTCCGAGGAGTTCATCGTGACGCTGGCCGAGGCGGGCGACACTCCCGAGAAGCTCGCCGCCCGTTATCTGGGTGACGCCTCGCGGGCCTGGCTCATCGAGTCCTACATGGGCGCGCGGACGTTCACGCCCGGTCAGGAGATCGTCATCCCCAAGCGCGAGTGGAATCCGGCCGGGGTGACCCCGGCGGGCTATCAGCTCGTCCCCGTGCTCGTGTACCACAACCTCGGCCCCCAGGCCCGGGGCCGGCTCGTCCTGGCCGCGGCCAGGTTCGAGGAGCAGATGCGGTACCTCAAGGCCGAGGGGTACCACGTGATCAACCTCCGCCAGTTCCTCGAGTTCACGAGCCTGCGCCGCCAGCTGCCGCCGAAGTCCGTGCTCCTGGCGTTCGACGACGGCTACAAGGCCTTCCGGCAGTACGCCTATCCGGTGCTGAAGCCGCTGGGCTTCACGGCCACGCTCTTCGTCTACACCGACTACGTGGGCGGAGGCCGGAACGCCCTGTCGTGGGCCGATCTGCGCGAGCTGGCCGTCGAGGGCTTCGACATCCAGGCGCACTCCAAGTCGCACTCCGACCTGCGGCGCGCCCCCGGCGAATCGCCCGAACAGTACGACAAGCGCATGCAGGCCGAGCTGGCCCAACCCAACGCGCTGCTGCGCCAGCATCTGGGTCGCCCCAGCGAGGTGCTGGCCTATCCCTACGGATACTGGGACGACGCCCTGCTCGAGCAGGTCCGTCGCCACGGCTACGTGGCGGCCTTCACGGTGCGCCGGCAGGCCAATCCGGCGTTCACCCTGCCCCTGCGGATCAGCCGGAGCCAGATCTACGCCGAGATGAGCCTGGAAGAGTTCGCCCGGGCCCTCAACGTGTTCCACAAGGAGGACCTCCGGTGAGGCGTGGCCGCGCCGTCATCGCGCTCCTGGCCCTCGGCCTCGTGGCGGCGGGGTGCGCCACCGTGAGCCCTGCGCCGGAGCAGGCGCGGCCGGTCCCGGTCCCGGTGCCGCCGACTCTGCGTGAGGAGCTGACGGCCAGGCACAACGCCCGGTCGGCCGACTTCGAGCGCAAGGGCGATCTGCAGCGCGCGCTGCAGGAGCGCAAGATCGCGCTGACGATCACCCCCGACGATCGCGCGGCCCGCGAGGGGCGGGCGCGCCTGCAGGCCCTCATCGAGCGCCGGGTGGGCGAGCGCGTGCAGCAGGCACGCGTGGCGCTGGCTCGCGGCTCGCACGGTGAAGCCCGGCGCCACTTCCTGGCCGCCCTGGTCCTGGACCCCACGAATCGCCAGGTCTTCGAGGCGCTGCAGCAGGAGGTGCGCGAGGTGGAGGTCATCGTCCACACCGTGAGAGCCGGGGAGACGCTGGCCTCGGTGGCCCAGCGTTACTACGGCGATCCGGCACGCGCGGAGGTCATCTTCGAGACGAACCAGCTGACGCCGGGGACGCGCCTGGCCGTGGGTCAGCCCCTCAAGGTGCCGGAGATTCTGGGGGTGCCCTTCGTCCGGCCCGAGCCCGCCCGCGATGTGGCCCGGCCGGGCCCACGGCGAGAGCCCGCGGCGAGCGTGCGCGAGGAGGTCGTGGAGACGAACCCGCTGCTCCACGACGCCCAGGAGGCGCTGCAGCGCAACGCCTACGTCGATGCGCTCGCCGACCTCGATCGCCTGCTGGCCGGCGAGCCGAACAACGCCGAGGCCCTGGGGCTCAAGAAGCAGGCCCTCTATCGCCAGGCCCAGGGCCAGCTCAGTGCCCGACGCTACGACGAGTCCTACCGCACGCTGACCACGCTCAACCAGTTCGCTCCCAACTACGAGGACTCGGCCGCGATGCTCCAGCAGGCGCGCCGGGCCGTGGTGGACGAGCACTACAGCCAGGGCCTGCGGCTGTTCCGGCAGGAGAAGCTGGCCGAGGCCATCGGCGAGTGGCGGGTGGTGCTCGAGCTCGATCCCCAGCACGCCAACGCTCGCCGCAACATCGAGCAGGCGGAAAAGCTGCTGCGGAGCCTGGACGAGCGCCGACGCCGCTAGCCGGGCGCCTCCGCTCACACGCGGATGAAGATCCGCCTCCGGTAGAGCAGCCCCATCACGCCGAGCCAGACGAGCAGGTACGCGACCGCCCACGCCAGGGAGGCGTTGACCGGCGAGGCCCAGGACGCGAACAGCCGTCGATAGAGCACGGCGTGCAGCGTGAGGCTCCCGCCGTCCGCCTGGGCGATCTCGCTGGTGACGAGCAGCAGGGCGGCCAGCGTGGACAGGAAGAAGAGCGCTAGCGCGTTGGTGCCGAAGACCACGAATGGCGTGGCCCACCGCCGGTAGCCGGCCACGTCCACCACCCCGACGCAGGCGGCCAGCCCCAGGGCCGCGGCGCCCGCCGTGAACAGGGCATACGAGCTGGTCCACAAGGACTTGTTGATCGGGAACCAGGCGCCCCAGGCCAGGCCCACCCCGACGGCCGCCGCGCCGGCCAGCGCGAGAGGGGCGAGCGTCCGCCACGGGGACCGCGGCGTAGCCAGCCAGTGGCCCCCGAGCACGCCGGCGAGCGTGGTGGCGATCGCGGGCAACGTGCTGAGGAGGCCCTCGGGATCGTAGACCTTGCCCCCCCGCCAGATGTGAGGACCCAGCAGCAGGCGATCGAGCCATGCCGCCAGGCTGCCCTCCTTGCCGAGGTCGCCGGCGCCGAAGCCGGGCACGGGGACGAGGGTCAGCAACCCCCAGTAGCCGAGCAGCAGCCCGGCGGCGATCGCCGCCTGCGTGCGCCAGCCGAACCACAGGAAGAGCAGGGCCGCCACCAGATAGCAGAGGGCGATCCGCTGCAGCACGCCCATCCACCGCACAGTGTCGAGGCCGACGCCGAAGCGGAGGGCCGCGATCACGTTCAGGGCGAGGCCGAGGGCAAAGATGATCGCCGCCCGGCGCGTGACCCGAGCCGCCAGCACCTGATCGGGATCACCGGCGGCGCGCCGCCGGCCCAGCGCCAGCGTGATGGAGACGCCCACGATGAACAGGAAGAAGGGAAAGACGAGATCGGTGGGCGTCCAGCCGTGCCACTCGGCGTGGGTGAGCGGCCGGTACACCGCGGTCCAGGTGCCCGGATTGTTCACGAGCACCATGGCCGCGATGGTCAGGCCGCGGAACGCGTCGAGCGAGCGGAGCCGGCCCTCCGGGTACCTCAGGGCCTAGTCGATCGACCGGTACAGGCGCTCGTCGTAGAGGCTCCCGCTCATCGGCAGCAGCTCGTCACGGAATTTCTTCATGTGGGCGGCCACGATGTGGGCCTCGAACGCCTTGGGGTCCTTCCAGATCTCCACCAGCGTCATGTGGTTGTGCCGGTTGCCCTGGGTCAGCGCCTCGTAGCGGGCGCTGCCCGCCTCCCGGCGGCTCGTCTCGGCCAGATCCTTCACCGCCGCCACGCCCTTGTCCTTGAAGGTCGGGACGATGTCGACGTGGGTCACCACATGGACCGCATCCTTTCCCGACGGGGACGCCGCCAGCGGACCCACCGAGAGCGGGATGTGGGGACGCTCGTCGTAGGCCGCGCTGAGGAGGCGCTGCAGCGCCTCCCGGAATTGCCGGGTGGGCGCCGCCTGGGCGTGGACGTCCCGGGCCTTCTGATCCCCCCACGCCTCGATGATCGCGAAGTGATTCGCCCGCTCGCTGCGCTGGAGCGTCTCGAAGCGTTGATTGCCCCCGGCCTTTCGACTGGCCTCGCGGTACTGTCGGAG
>JBOHPM010000338.1:0-4118 GCA_050731715.1 Candidatus Rokuibacteriota bacterium | reverse complement strand
ACCGACCAGCGCCGTCTTGCCACCGGCGGCGGCCGTCCCCGACAGGGGCTGGAGCGTGCCCAGCTTGTACGGCTTGGCCTGGCCGAAGGCCTCGCGCCACGGTGGGGGCACGAGCATCGTCGCGCCCACCGCACCCGCCGCCGCAGCGGAGAGCCCGAGGAACCGGCGCCGGGTTGTCTTGCCGCTCCACCACATGTCCTTGGCCCAGGGTTCGTTGTGCCAGCGTTCCGCCATCGGTCTTCCCTCCTTTGAGTGCCCGCGGGGGCGACATGGGCGTGGGAAAGGTAACCTTATCGGCCCCGATCTGGCAAGGGCCTCACGCCGGGCCGGGCAGAAGTCCTGCCGTCCCGAGCGCCCGGCGGATCGCCTGCCGCTCGGCCTGGCCTACCGGCGTCAGCGGCGGCCGGACGTGCGCCGCGGGGATGCGGCCGAGCAGGACCAGCGCTTCCTTCATGCGGTTGTGCATGTCCACGAACGGGGGCGCGTAGAACACGCTGACGAGAGGCTCCAGCCGGTCGTTGAGGCGGCGCGCGCCCTCCAGATCACCCTTCTGGCAAGCCGCGAAGAGCTCGGCCTGCAGGTCGGCGGTGACGCTGCCCATGCCGGAGATGGCGCCGTCGGCCCCGAGCAGGAACGTCGACATCAGCGACATCGTGAACGAGGAGAGCATCGCCACCGGCCGTCCGGCGCCGCGCAGCGCGCGCAGATTGGCCTCGAAGGCGACGATCTCGTTCGACCAGTCCTTCACGGCCGCCACCTGGGGGATCTCAGTCAGCCGGGCCAGGGTCTCGGGGGCGTAGCCGATGCCCGAGGCCGGCGGGTACTCGAAGACGATGATGGGCAGATCGGCCTTGACGGCAACCTCCGAGAAGTGGCGGATCACCATGTCGGGCTTGAGCTGCGCGCCCCACATGAAGAGGGTCGGGGGGAAGACGAGCACGCCGGCCGCGCCCAGAGCCTTCGCGTCCCGGGCCAGCTCCACCGCTTCCTGGGTCCCGTCGGAATAGACGCCGGCGACGACGGGGCAGCCGCTGCCAACCTCGTCCAGCGCGATGGCCAGCGCGCGCTTGCGCTCCTCGCGGGAGAGCGACGAGACCTCGGCGGCGTGACCGTTGGCGACGATCCCCGTCACCCCCCGCGTGTCGGCCAGCCAGCGCAGATGGCCGCGGTAGGCGGCCTCGTCGATGGAAAGGTCGGCCCGGAACGGAAGGATGTTGGCCGGCATGATGCCCGAGAACCGCAGTGGCTCGCTCATGACCCGCTCCTCACCAGGCCGTGACCTGGTCGATGATCTTCTTGGAGGATACGACGCGGCCGTAGGCCCGGCCAATGATGTCCAGGGTCGCCCGCTGGATCTCCGGCCAGAGCGTGGCCACCCCGTCCTCGACCACGGTGATCCGGTACTCTCGGTTGAAGGCGCCCACCACGGTGGCCAGGACACAGATGTCCGTCAGGGTGCCGGTGAGGACGAGCGAGGTCACCCCCCGCGTCCGCAGCGCACCGTCCAGGGGAGTGCCGGCGAAGGCGTCGTACCAGTGCTTGCGCACGACCAGCTCCCCGGGGCCCGGGGCCAGGGCCGGCACCGTCGCCGCGCTCGGCGTTCCCTCCAGGCAGTTCGACGAAGGCAGCCCGAACCCGGTCCGAGCGCCCGGCCGGGCCGGCCTGTGCTCGGGGTGCAGCTCGCCGACCAGCAACGGGATCCGCTCGGAGTACACGAACTCCGAGAAGATCACCGGCAGCCCTTTGGACCGGAAGCAGGCCAGCAGGGCCTGGAGCGTCGGCACGATGTCGCGGGCCGCCGGCACCTCCAGCGCCTCGCCCGGATCAAGAAAGCCGCGCTGCATGTCCACCACCAGGAGCGCCGTTCGGCCCGGCTCCAGCGCGAGCACGCGCTCGAAGAGGGCGAACAGGGCATGGGCGCCCGGGAGGTCGCCCGCCCATGCCCCGCCGGAATACTGGTCGGTGCTCATGTACGTCACGTGCCCTGAGTCCGGCTCAGGGCGGGGAGGACCTCGTTGGCGATCACGGCGACCTGCTCCGGCTGATAGCGGTAGGGGATCAGGATGATCCGATCCACCCCCGAGGCCACGTGGGCCCGGAGCTGCTCCACACACTCGTGCACACTGCCGCGGATCGCGTGCTCGATCGTGGACTCGCTCCATGCCGCCACGTCCCACTCCGTCTGTAGCCACTGGCGCATCGGGGCCTCGGTCTCGGCGCGCGAGCGGCCCACGTAGATGGCGAGCTGATTGGTGCCGCTGAGCGTCGTTGGGTTTCGCCCGGCCTCCCGCGCGTATCCCTCGATCTTGGCCCAGGAGCGCTGGTAGCTGTCCGGCGTGTAGAAATAGGTCAGCCAGCCGTCCGCCGAGGTCGCCACTCGCCTGAGCACGGCGTCCACGTAGCCACCGATCAGGATCGGCGGGCGGGGTTGCTGAACCGGCCGCGGACGCATGACGGCCTCGCGCAGGTTGAGCTCGTCGGCCTTGAGCGTGACCCGGTCTTGCGTCCACAGCCGCGTGAGGATGTCGAGGTTGCGCTCGAAGAGCCGGCCGCGCTGCTTGAACGGCACGCCGACCGCGTCGAACTCGCGCGCGTACCAGCCGGCAGCGACCCCGAGGATCAGGCGTCCTTTGGAGACGACGTCGAGGGTGCCGAGGGCTTTCGCGGCGATCGTGGGATTCCGCAGGGGCAGGACCAGGATGCCGGTGCCGAGCTTGATGCGCCGCGTGCGGGCCGCGATGGCCGTGAGCGTGCCGACCGCGTCGAGGATGGGGAAGGCCGGCTCCACGCCCAGGATGACGTGGTCCCACGCCCACAGCGACTCGAACCCCAACGCTTCGGCCTGCTCGGCGTAGGCCAGCAGGGCATCGATGTCCGGCGTCTCGGCGGGCCCCACGAAGTTCTTGAGCGCGAGGCCCCATTGCATGGGCTAGCCCAGGAACCGCCGGTCGGGATCGAGGTCCCGGAGCAGCTCGAGCTCGTCGGACCGGGGGGGCTCGGTGGCGCCGAGGCTGGCCGCCGTCAGCAGCAGAAAGCCGGTGCTCTCCCGGACCTGTTCGAGGCTCACTCCGGGGTGGAGCGCCTCCACCCGCATCCGGTGGGTCTCGGGGTCGAACCCGAAGAGCCCGAGCGTCGTGACGACACGGGTCACGCCACCGAACAGCAGTCCGGCCCGCTGCCGGCTAGCGTCGCCGTCGAGCCAGCCCGGGCTGGTCACGAAGTCCACCCGCTCGACGAAGCGCCGGCGCTCGTGAGGCGTGACGATGATGACCTCACGGCAGAGGGAGGCGATGTCGTTGGCGCCGCCGGTCCCGGGCAGGCGGACCTTGGGGCGCGCGTAGTCGCCGAGCACGCTGGTGTTGACGTTGCCGTGCTGGTCGATCTGGGCCCCGCCCATGAACCCTACGTCGAGGAAGCCCCGCTGGGCGTAAAGGAAGACGTCGGTGATGGCCGGCAACATCTGGGCCTGGTGGGCGGCCCGCATTTCGTTCGTGGAGATCGGCAAGCGTCCGGGCCTGATCCGGGGGCCGATGATCCCGCCCTCGATCACGATGGTCAGACGGGGCGCGTGGTGCTGCTGGGCGAGCGCGGCGGCCAGCAGGGGGACGCCGACACCGGCGAACACGGTGCTGTCGTCGCGCAGCTCGCGCGCGGCGATCACGGCCAAGAGCTCGGCGGAGGTGACGGTCACGACGTCAGCTCAATGGCCAGGCGGCGCTGCTGGGCCAGGCGCTCGCCACCGAAGAGGTCGAGGTAGTCCGCGAAGCTGGGCGGCGCGTAGACGTAACGGTCCAGGTATTCCTCGACGGCCCGGGCCCCCGCGCTCTGGATGGCCGTCACGTAGGTGTCGAAGTGCGCGAAGTCCGCCTCGTAGAGGCCGTAGCACTCGTGGGGGAAGGACCCGAAGGGGACGTGGACCAGCGCGTCCACGACGAAGCCGGGGATCACCGTCCGATCGGCATGCCGGCGCGTTTCCTCCTCGGGGATGATGTCCTCGGCGGTCACCAGCACCGTGGCCGCCGCCCGGGCGATGTCGGCGTCCATGTGCGGGTAGCCGTCGATCTGACAGTTGCCGAAGCGATCGGCGCGGTGGACGTGCAGGATGGCCACGTCGGGGA
>JBOHPM010000337.1:0-4121 GCA_050731715.1 Candidatus Rokuibacteriota bacterium | reverse complement strand
GCTCCACGGCCAGCACCGGCGCGCCGTAGTGCTCGAAGACGTCCAGCAGTTGCCGCATGCACGGCACCGGCGCACCACCGATGATGTCGTCGCCCAGGAAGACGGCGAAGGGCTCGTCGCCGACCAGCGCCCGCGCGCACAGGATCGCGTGCCCGAGGCCGAGCGGCTCTTTCTGGCGCACGTAACAGAGCGCGGCCAGCTCCGAGATCGTCTTGATCTGGGCCAGCTCGTCGACCTTGCCCCGATCGTTCAGGTAGTACTCCAGCTCGAAGGCGGCGTCGAAGTGGTCCTCGATGGCCCGCTTGTTGCGACCGGTGACGATGATGATCTCGCTGAGACCGGAGGCGACGGCCTCTTCCACCACGTACTGGATGGTGGGTTTGTCGACGAGGGGCAGCATCTCCTTGGGCTGCGCCTTGGTGGCGGGCAGAAACCGGGTGCCGAGCCCGGCGGCGGGAAACACGGCCTTGCGTACCTTCATGCGCTGGCTCCTCGCCTCCATCATACTGCCCGACCGCGACGCGGGTCGCGGCTCAGGAGGCCGAGCGCCGCGCCCGGCGGGCCGAGATGATCCCCAGGGCGATCACGTACGTGGCCAGCCCCGCCGCCATGCCGATCACGGCCGTGCCCACGAGCAACGGGACCGAGACCTCCTGCAGGAGGCTCGGGAGCTGCGACCACGACAGGCGGCCCGGATGCTCGACCAGGTAAGCCAGCCAGGCGTCGCGAACACCGCCCGGATCCGGGACCAGGACCGCGCCCACCTTGAGTGCGGCGCCGTACACGAACGGCGCGAACCAGGGGAGGTTGAGCCACACGCCGGTCACGGTGGCGGCTCGATTCAGGTGGAAGATCGTCGCGACCAGGATGGCCAGGATGGTCTGCAGGCCGAGGAAGGGAGTGCAGCTGATGAACACGCCCACGGCGAGCGCCCGGGCGATGGCGCCCGGCGGGTCGTCGAGGTGGAGCAACCCGCGCAAGCGCTCGGCGAAACCCGGGGCCCGCGTGAGCTTCATGCCGCGCGCCCGCGCCCGACGCCCTCCAGCACCGCGATGATCGCCAGCACGCAGGCGGCCTGGAGGAGCACCAGCACGGCCTCCCGGGTCGTGGCGTGCCCGAGGAGCAGCGCCGACACCCCGAGCGTCGCCGAGATGAAGTAGATGAGGCACACGCTCTGCGCCCGGGTGAGCCCGAGCGCTTCGAAGCGATGGTGGATGTGATCGCGGCCCGTGTAGGCCAGCCACTCGTGCAGCGAGCGCACGCGGCCGCTGGCTATCCGCGCCACCCCCACGAAGGCGATGTCGAACAGGGGCACGCCCAGGATCAGAGCCGGAGTGAACAGGGCCACGACAGGATCATTGTCCGCCCATTCTCCCATCACCGCCAGCCCCGCCAGCGTGAAGCCGATGAAGGATGCCCCCGAGTCCCCCAGGAAAATGCTGGCACCGCGCGGTCGGAAGTTGAACGGCAGGAAGCCCAGGCAGGCGCCGACCAGGGCGGCGGCCAGGTACATGAGGTACCGCTGGTCCGTCTGCAGCGCGGTCATGCTGAAGAACACCCCGGCGATGACCCCCACGCCGGCGGCCAGCCCATCCATGCCGTCGAGGAATTGCACGGCGTTAGTCACCGTGAGGAACCACAGCACGGTGAGGGTGATGTTGATCAGCGCCGCGGCCGGGAACCAGGTGGGTGCGATATTGAGGCTCACCCCGTAGAGCATGGCCACGGCCGCGGCGACCACTTGCCCGCCGAGCTTCATCCAGGCGGGCATCTCGAGGATATCGTCGAGGATACCCACGGCCACCACCACGAACGCGCCCAGCGCCACGCCCTTGAGGTGGTCCGAGAAGTGGAAGTTGGCGAGGACGGTGGCCGCGAAGCCCACGTACACGGCGGCACCACCGAGGAGTGGAGTGGCCACTCGGTGCACTTTGCGGCTGGCCGGCTGGTCGAGCACCCCCCAGGAGCGGGCCGAGGCACGCACCAGGGGCACCGTGAAGAGCGCCAGGGCGAAGGCCACCAGGACGAGATAGAGCCAGAGCACGCCCCCGCTATGGAAGGTGCTCCGCACGGGCGGCAGGATCAGCAGGCCGACCAGGGCCAGGCGGAACGGCCACAGGCCCACGGCGCTCACCGGACGAGGGCCTCGACCAGGGCCGCGGCCACAGTGTCCACCTCGACGTCGGCCAGGCTCGGGTAGCAGGGTAGCGAGAGGGCCGTGGCCCACAGGCGCTCGGCCTCGGGGTAGCCGTCGAGCCGGAGGGCTCGATGCAGCGGGCGATAGACGGGCCGGCGGGTCGCGATTCCCTGGGCCTGCAGCGCGGCGATCAGCGGGGCCAGCGGCCGGTCGACGGTGACGACGAAGCGATGGTAGACGTGGCGGTCGCCGGCGTCCTCCGGAGCACGGCAACGGGCCCCGGCCAGGCGACTCCGGTAGCGCGCCGCGATCGCCCGGCGCCGCGTCACGAACGTGTCGAGGCGGGCCAGTTGGCTGCGCCCGAGCGCGGCTTGCAGATCGGTGAGCTTGTGGTTGAAGCGCGGGGCCAGGTCCTCACGCTCGTCGTAGTCCCGCGCGTCCCGCACCCGGCGCACCAGCGCTTCCGGCCCGGCTACGGCGCCGCCCTCACCGCTCGTCACGAGCTTCGTCGCGTAGAAGGAGCAGATGGCCAGCGCGCCCTGGCTGCCGGCCGGGCGCCCGCCCACGACGGCGCCCAGGGCCTGGGCGCAGTCCTCGACGACGGGCACTCCCAGCGCCCTGAACTCCGCGAGATCGACGGCCTGGCCGAACGCGTGGGGGACGACGACGGCGCCGGTACGAGCGCCCAGGCGCCGCTTGGCGTCGTCGCGGCACAGCGTGAGCGTGGCCGCGTCGGCGTCGGCCAGCACCGGCCGGGCCCCGCAGCGGGCGACGGCGTGATAGAGGGCGTCGCAGGCGTAGGTGGGGACGATCACCTCCTGGCCGGCGCCGACGTCGAGGGCCCGGAGCGCCAGCTCCAGCGCCGCGCTCCCCGAGCTGACCACCGCGGCGTCCTCCACGTCCAGGCGCGCGGCCAGCTCACGCTCGAAGGCCGCGACCTCGGGGCCCTGGGCCAGCTGGCCCCCGCGCACGACCCGGGCGACCCGCTCGGCGTCGGCATCGCTCACGGTGGGCCGCGAGTGGGGAATCAAATGTCCAGCAGCAGCCGGACCGATTGAAAGGCCTCCGCATACTTCACGCGGGCCTGGATGCCGCGGAAGTTGGCACAGGACACCGCCAGCTCGAGGATCGTGAGGTCCTCGATGTTGGTCTTGGTCACCTGGGAGCGGTGGGCCTCCAGCGCGGCGAGCTTCTGGGGCAGCACCTTCTCGATGTTGGCGAAGCAGTTGGGGGCGAAATGCTGCGTGGAGGGCACCTCGAAGAACAGGAAGTTGGGCACGTAGCGGGTGGCCGACAGCGTGGCCTGGGCCAGATTGTGGTGGTCCTGGTGCGTGTCGTCGGGAGAGTTGACGAAGATCAGCGTGGGGCGGATCTCGCGGATGACCGACTCGATCCGCACGATCAGCTCGCGGTTGTAGGGCACCTCGGTGTCCCGGTAGTCGCCCCAGAATACGCGGCGCGCGCCCATGATGACGGTGGAGTCCTCCTGCTCGCGGCGGCGAAGACCGGCGTCACCGCCCATAGCCCCGTCGGTGGCGACGAACAGATGGACGGCGTGGCCCTTCTCGGCGTAGAGGGTCAGGGTCCCGCCGCAGCCGTACTCGATGTCGTCAGGATGGGCGCCGAGGGCGAGCACGTTCACTTCACGCCTCGAGCCTGAACCACCGATCCCCCTTCCGGAGAATGGCGAGTGCCTCGTCGCCGTGCGTCAATAATAAGTCAAGGGCCGAGAGAAACGGGACGAATTCCCCCCGCGGCTGCGCGTAGACGGGGTGGCTGTACTCCTGCATCCGCACCTCGATGCCGGCGGCCCGGAACTGCCCCAGATCCATGTAGCGGGCGCCATCGCGGCCGGCGAGATAGACCGTGGCCCCCACGGCCTGGCAGAGCGCGACGAGGCGTCCGGTCGGATCGGTCGTGGGCACCGGCAGCTCGGAGGCCAGCCGGGCGGGCACCGTGATGCCGACGGCCCGGGCCAGCCAGC
>JBOHPM010000336.1:0-4123 GCA_050731715.1 Candidatus Rokuibacteriota bacterium | reverse complement strand
GAGCGCTGCAGTACGTCCCGGAGCTGACGTGGATACTCTTCCTGCGCATCCTGGACGAGCGCGAGGCGCGCGAGGAGGAGCGAGCCCGGGCCGTGCGGGCAGAGTTCAGTCCCTCGCTCGAGTCACCCTATCGCTGGCGGGACTGGGCGGCGCCGGGTGGGCCAAAGCGGCAACAGCTCCAGGACGGCACCCTGGGCGCTGTGCTGAGCTTCGTGAACACGGAGTTGCTGCCCTACCTTCGCAGCTTGCGTGACAAACCGGGTGCCGCCCCGCAGCAGAAGGTGATCAGCGAGATCATGTCAGGTGTCGAGCGGACGCGCATCGACACCGACCGGAACTTCCTGGACGTGCTCGACCGGGTGGATGTAATCACAGCTGAGGCCGTGGACCCGACCCATGTGTTCACGCTCTCCCAGGTGTACGAGGGCCTCCTGCTCAAGATGGGGGAGAAGGGGAACGACGGGGGGCAGTTCTTCACGCCTCGCGAGGTCATCCGCGTCATGGTACGGGTGATCGCCCCGAAGATCGGCGAGACGGTCTATGACCCGGGTTGCGGCACGGGCGGTTTCCTGGCCCAGGCCTATGAGCACATGGCGGGACCCGACCAGGCCAAGATTGAATCGCCGGATCAGCTCGAAATCCTGAAGCACCGGACGTTCTACGGGCGTGAGAAGGACAACACGATCTACCCGATCGCGCTGGCGAATCTGGTCCTGCACGACATCGACGAGCCTCATATCTGGCACGGCAATACGCTGACGGGTCAGGAGACCTACGGCGGGCTTTTCGCGGATGCCCCGGCGCTCCACGATGTCATCCTGATGAATCCCCCGTTCGGGGGCAAGGAGGGCAAAGAGGCCCAGACCCGCTTCGCGTACAAGACGGGCGCCACCCAGGTGCTGTTCTTCCAGCACGTGATCGACACCCTGAAGCGCGGTGGGCGCTGCGGCATCGTGCTGGACGAGGGCGTGCTGTTCCGGACGAACGAAACGGCGTTCGTGCAGACCAAGCGCAAGCTGCTCGACGAGTGCGACCTCTGGTGCATCCTGAGCTTGCCTGCCGGCACGTTTGTCAATGCGGGCGCCGGTGTGAAGACCAACCTGCTCTTCTTCACCAAGGGCTCCCCGACCGAGCGCATCTGGTACTACGATCTGTCGGACGTGAAAGTCGGCAAGAAGACACCACTGACGCTCGACAAGTTCGAAGAGTTCTTGCGCCTGCTGCCGGCGCGGTCCGACAGTCCGCGGAGCTGGACGGTCAGCCGGAAGGAAGTGGATACGAGAGCCTACGACCTCAAGGCCGTCAATCCGAATGCGAAGCGGAATGAGGACCTGCGCACACCTGAGGAGTTGCTCGACGTCATCGAGGCCAAAGGCCATGAGGTCGCCGAGGCGATCGCGGCATTGCGGAGGATGCTGTGAGTTCCCACGCCGGGCCACCGCCGGACTCCGACACGCCGCCCGTTCCCGAACCCAGCTTTGCCGAGCGGGCGCGGACGCTGGCGGCCCAGGTGCGTACGGGGACGCTGGCCACGCTGTCGCGCCAGCATCCCGGGCATCCGTTCGCCTCGCTCATGCCCTACGCGCTCGATGCCGACGGTCGGCCGCTCCTGCTGATCTCCACGATGGCCGTTCACACCCAGAACCTCCTGGCCGACCCTCGCGCGAGCCTGCTGGTCACCCAGCCCGACGTCTCGGGCGAGCCGCTGGCCGGAGGGCGGCTGACCCTGATGGGCGAGGCCCGCGCCCTCGGCGACGACGAGACGGTGCTTGTGCGGGCAGCCTATCTGGCGCGTCACCCGATGGCAGGATCCTGGGTGGACTTCGGTGACTTCGGTTTCTGGCGGCTCGAGGTACGCAACGTCTACTTCGTGGGCGGGTTCGCAGCGATGGGCTGGGTGGACGCGGCCGGGTACCGGGCGGCGCGTCCCGACCCGCTGGCCGATGTGGCGGCCGGGATCGTGGAGCACATGAACCGCGACCACGCCGACGCCCTGCGGCTCTATGCCGGGTTCTTCGCGGGCGCCGAGTCGGACGAGGCGAGCATGACGTCGGTGGACCGGCTCGGCTTCAAGCTACGGCTGCGGCGGGGGCCCCGGCACTGGAGCGCCCGGGTGCCCTTCCCCCGCGAGGTCACCACGGCCGCCGAGGCCCGGACCGTGCTCATCGAGATGCTCCGGCAAGCCCGCGGATCCTAGAGGCGAACGGCGGGGCCCGGCCGTTCTTGACAGGCTCGCGCCGGGCGCTTAGCGTACGCGTCACCGACCGAACCCCGCCGAGGAGGCCGTCATGATCCGGATCAGCGTGCTCTACCCCAACGAAGCGGGCAAGAAGTTCGACCACGCCTACTACAAGGACAAGCACATGCCCCTGGTGGCCCAGCGCCTCAAGCCGTTCGGCCTGATCCGGTACGAGGTCGACAAGGGAGTAGCGGGCGGGACTCCTGGCGCGGCCGCTCCGTTCGTAGGCGCCTGCCACATCTACTTCAACACGCTGGGCGAGTTCCAGAAGGGCATGGGCCAGCACGGCACGGAGCTCATGGCCGACGTCGCGAACTACACGAACATCCCGCCCCAGATTCAGATCAGCGAGATCGTGAGCTAACGTGGCCCGGACCCCGGACGTTGTGGTGGTGGGCGGCGGCAACGCCGCGCTGTGCGCGGCCCTGTCCGCCCGCGAGCACGGCGCCCGCGTGCTCGTGCTGGAAAAGGCCCCCGAAGCCTGGCGGGGCGGCAACTCGTTCTTCACCGCCGGCGGCTTCCGCTTCGCCTTCAAGTCCTTCGAGGAGCTCACCTCGCTGGTCGGCGATCTCTCCGACCAGGAAAAGGCCGCGATGGAGGTGGATCCGTACACCGAGGACACCTACTACGACGACCTGATGCGGGTGACCGAGGACTGCGCCGACGCCGACCTGGCCCTCACGCTGGTCAGACAATCGCTCCCAACCGTCAGCTGGATGCGAGACATCGGCATCCGCTGGATTCCCATGTTCGGCCGTCAGGCCTACAAGGTCGGCAATCGCTTCCGGTTCTTCGGCGGCATGGTGCTGGAGGCGGTGGGCGGCGGGGCCGGGCTCATCGACATGGAGTACGCCGCCGCCGCCAAGGCCGGGATCGACGTGCGCTTCGAGGCCAAGGCCACGCGGCTCGTCACCGACGATCGCGGCGCCGTCACCGGTGTGGTCGTCCGCACCCCCCAGGGGAGCGAGACGATCGGCGCCCGCGCGGTGGTCCTGGCCGCCGGCGGCTTCGAGGCCAATACCGAGATGCGCACGCGCTACCTGGGTGCGAACTGGGAGCTGGCCCGGGTGCGGGGCACACCCTACAACACCGGTGACGCGATCCGGATGGCGCTCGACGCCAACGCCGTGCCCTGGGGCCACTGGAGCGGCTGCCACGCCGTCCAGTGGGACCTCAACGCCCCCTGGCACGGCGACCGCAAGGTCGGCGACAACTTCCAGAAGCACTCCTACCCGCTGGGCATCATCGTCAACCTGCGCGGCGAGCGCTTCGTGGACGAAGGCGCCGACTTCCGTAACTACACCTACGTGAAGTACGGGCGCGCCGTCATCGCGCAGCCCCGCCGTACCGCATTTCAGATCTTCGATCAGAAGGTCGTGGCCCTGCTCCGCGAGGAGTACCGGATCCGCGAGGTGACCAAGGCTGAAGACTCGACGCTCGAGGGGTTGGCCCGCAAGCTCGAGATCGACGTCGAGGGATTCGTCCGCACGGTGCGAGCCTTCAACGCCGCGGTGCAGCCCAAAGAGTTCAATCCGGCGATCAAGGACGGCAAGGCCACCCACGGCATCACGCCGGCCAAGTCGAACTGGGCGCTACCGCTGGACAGTCCGCCCTTCGTCGGTTACGCCGTGACCACGGGCATCACCTTCACGTTCGGAGGGCTCCGGATCAGCGGTGACGCCCAGGTCATCGACTGCGAGGAGCGCCCGATCTCCGGTCTGTTTGCGGCCGGCGAGCTGGTGGGAGGGCTCTTCTACCACAACTACCCGGGAGGGGCCGGCCTCATGTCCGGCGCCGTCTTCGGGCGCCTGGCCGGCCGGGCGGCCGCGCGGGCAACGCTCGGCGCCTGAGCCTCAGGCGCAGACGGGGCGGCCCGCGTTCATC
>JBOHPM010000335.1:0-4138 GCA_050731715.1 Candidatus Rokuibacteriota bacterium | reverse complement strand
ACCTCGTGGGTGAGGGCGTGCTTGAAGGTGTACTCGAGGTCGGGGAAGAGCCGCGCCTCGTAGAGTAGCTCCGCCGTCTGTAGCTCGCCGAGCGCCGCGTGAAGCGCATCGTCCACCATCTCCGCGACAGCGGCGAGCAGGGCCACCGGCACGTCCTTGCCCACGACGGCGGCAGCCTGGAGCAGACGCTTGAGCTCCGGGCGCAGGCGATCGATGCGCGCGGCGAGGATGGCCTGCACGGTCCCCGGTATCTGGATGGTCGCCGCCGCCCGCGCCAGGCGGTAGGCGCCGGACTCCCCCACCAGCGCGCCCGTCTCCACGAGCGCCCGCACGCTCTCCTCCAGGAAGAGCGGGTTGCCCTCCGTCCGCGCGATGAGCAGCGGTGCCAGCGGGGCGGTGGACGGGTCGGCGCCGAGCAGAGCACGGAGCAGCGTGTCCGCGCTTTCCGGGGGCAGCGGGTCGATGCGGAGTTGGCGGTAGTAGGTCTTGCTGCCCCAGCCGTGACGGTACTCGGGGCGATAGTTGACGGCGAGGAGGACGGGTGCGCTGCCCAGGCTCTCGGCCAGGCTGTCGAGAACAGCTTGCGTCTCCGCGTCGATCCAGTGCAAATCCTCGAAGGCAAGCAGGAGCGGCTGCATCTGGCTTTCGCGCAGCAGCACCCGCTTGACGCTCTCCAGCGCGCGCCGGCGGCGCTGGGGTGGCTCCAGAGCGAGAAACGCCTCGCCGGGCTCGGGGACGTCGAGGATCCACAGCACCGCCGGTACCGTGTCCTCGAGCGCCCGGTCGAGGGTGAGGAGACTGCCCATCACCTTCGCGCGGATCGCGCGCAGGTCGTCCCGGGCGTCGATGTTGAAGTAGCCGCGCAGCAGCTCGGCCAGCGGGAGGAACGGCGTGGCCTTGCCATAGGACACCGAGCTCGCCTCGAGCACCCGCCAGCCACCGCCCGGCACATGGTGGGAGTGGATGAACTCGTAGAAGAGCCGTGACTTGCCCACGCCCGCCTCGCCGACGACCGCGACCAGCTGACCCCGCCCCTGCCGGGCCTGGGCGGCGGCCTGGCGGATCTGATCCATCTCGGCGTCGCGCCCCACGAAGCGGCTGAAGCCACGGGCGCGAGACGCCTGGAGGCGCGTCCGGACGGCGCCGGCGCCCGTGAGCTCGAACACCTCGACCGGCGTGGCCAGGCCCTTGACGGGGATGGGCCCTAACGGCCGGACGTGCACGAACTCCTCCACCAGGCGCAGCGTCTCGGCAGTCAGACGGGTGGTACCCGCCGGCGCGAGCTGCTCCATGCGCGCGGCGAGATGCGTGGTCTGCCCGACTGCGGTGTAGTCCATGCGGAGGTCGTTCCCCACCGAGCGGACCACCACGTCGCCCGAGTTCAGACCGATGCGGATCTGGACCTCGACGCCGTGGGTCCGCCGTACCTCCTCCGCGTAGCGGCGGATGGCGTCGTGCATGCGGAGCGCCGCATAGCATGCCCGCACCGCATGATCCTCGTGGGCCAGAGGCGCGCCGAAGAGGGCCATGATACCGTCGCCCATGACCTGGTTCACGGTGCCCTCGAAGCGATGCACCGCCTCCATCATCCGCTCGAGGACGGGGTCGAGGATCTTCCGCGCCTCCTCCGGGTCGCGCTCGGCGAGAAGCTCCGTCGAGCCCTTCATATCGGCGAAGAGGACGGTGACCTGCTTGCGCTCGCCCTCGACGGCGGTCTTGGAGGTCAGGATGCGCTCAGCCAGATGCCTCGGCGTGTAGGTTTGCGGCGACCCGAAACGGGCCGCGGCATCCCCGGCGGTGGCGATCGCGCTTCCACACTCACCACAGAACTTCTGGCCCGGCGGGCTGACGGCGCCGCAGCTCGGGCAACGGGCGGCCAGTCGGGCCCCGCACTCCCCGCAGAACTTCTGGCCCGCCGGGTTCTCGTGGCCGCACCGTGGACAGCCGCCGTCCATCGGCATCTCCAGAACTAGTCCTTCAGCCCCGAGAAGGCAATCCCCCGAACGAAGGCGCGCTGGAAGCACAGGAAGATGATGGCGGTCGGGATCATGCCAATGACGGCGATGGCCATGATCTCGTGATAGGCGGCCGAGTCGATCCCCTCCATCTGGGCCAGCCCCAGGGGGAAGGTCTTGAGGGTGTCCCGCGAGGCCACGATGAGGGGCCACAGGAACTGATCCCAGTTGTCCCGGAAGGTCAGGAGGGCCAGCGCTCCCAGGGCCGGCTTGCAGTTCGGCAGGATGATGCGCCAGAAGATGCCCCGCTCGCTGCAGCCGTCGAGCCGGGCTGCCTCGATGAGGGAGTCCGGCAAATCCTTGATGAACTGCCGCATGAGGAAGATGCCGAAGGCGTCCACGGCCAGGGGCACGATGAGTCCCCCGTAGCTGTTGACCAGCCCGAGCCCGCGCACCACGAGGAACGTCGGCACCAGGACGATCTCCAGGGGCAGCATGAGCGTGCTCAGGATCACGCGGAAGGAGGCCTCCCGGTAGGGGAACCGGAACTTGGCCAGGCCGTACCCGGCCAGGCTGCAGAAGAGCAGATTGCCCGCCATCACCGCCAGCGCAACCAGGGCGCTGTTGAAGAAGTACAGGGCGAAGGCGCCCCGTGAGAAGGCGTCCGGATAGTTCGACCACTGCGCCTCCCGGGGCAGCCACCGGATGGGAAGCTCGAAGACCTCACCGCCCGTCTTGAGCGAGGACGCCAGCATCCAGAAATAGGGCAGGAGGGTGAAGCCGATGCCGGCGATCGTGAGGAGCGTCACCAGGCGCCTGCCCCAGCGCCGCCCCGTCGGCCCGCTCATTCGACACCGCCCCGACGCAGCAACCGCAGCTGGATCAGGGTCAGGGCGAAGGCGAAGGCGAACAGCACCATCGAGGCGGCGGCGGCCTCCCCCATCCGGTGGTACGCGAACGCCGTGTCGAAGATGAAGTAGGGCAGCACCCGCGTGGTCCCGTTGGGGCCGCCCTCCGTCATCACCAGCGGATTGAGGAAGACCTTCATGGCCGACAGCAGCGACATGACCATGACGAACAGGATGGTGGGCGTGAGCAGCGGGATGGTGATGTGCGTGAAGCTCTGCCACGCGCCAGCGCCGTCCACGGTGGCCGCTTCGTGATATTCCCGGGGGATCGCCTGCAACCCGGCCAGATAGATGACGCCGAAGAGGGGGATGCCGCGCCAGATACCGATGAGGATCAGCGCCGGCAACGCGCTCTCCTCGGTGGCGAGCCAGTTGATGCGCCCGACGCCTATGTAGCCCAGGAGCGTGTTCACCACGCCGAGGGGGTTGTACATGAACTTCCATACCAGGGCGACCACGATCTGGGACATCGCGATGGGGAAGAAGTAGGCCAGGCGGATCAGGGCCCGCCCGGGCAGCCGTCGATTGAGGAGCAGGGCCAGGGCCAGGGCCAGGAACCACTCGGGGACGGAGACCCCGAACATGTACTTGACCGAGACCCAGAACGACTGGTGGAAGAGCGGATTGTTCCAGACCGCGCGATAGTTTTCGAGCCCGTGGAAGACCGGCGGGCTCATGAGGTCGTACTGGTAGAAGCTCAGCCGGAACGCCTCCAGCATCGGGTAGAACTTGAAGGCGATCAGGTGCACGAGGGCCGGCAGCACGAAGAGGAAGCCTGCCCAGCCCAGATGGGTCCGGAGCGCCCAACGCTTCCGACGCACTTACGGCTTGGCCAGCGCCGCGTCGATCTCCTTGCAGGCCTGGTCGAGTGACGCCTTGGGGTCCTCGTTTTTCAGGACCACGCGCTCCATGGCCCGGTGCATGGCGTCGCTGATCTCGATGAAGTAGGGCGAGCGGGTCACGTAGGTGCCCGTCTTGATGTCGCCGACGAACACGTCGAGGTAGCGGGTCTTCCGGGCCTGCTCCATCCCGGGCAGCTCCAGGAAGTTCGCGCTGGGATAGGGATAGGAGGTCTTCTCGTACCACTCCTTGGGATTCCTGACGACGTGGCGAATCAGGTCGTGCACGGCCTTCTGCTTGGCCTCGGGGACCTGGGGATTCACGGCGAGGGCGAAGCCGTAGATGATGCTGATGGGCTTCTGGGGGTTCACCTGCGGGAAGGGCACGACCTTCATGTCTTCCATCACCTTGGGGCCGAACTGGGCCACGCTGCCG
>JBOHPM010000334.1:0-4141 GCA_050731715.1 Candidatus Rokuibacteriota bacterium | reverse complement strand
CCGGGCGGCGCACGGCTCCGCTCAGCGTGACGTAGCCGCCGCGCGGGGGAACGTAGACGTGCATGCCCTCCTCGGCCTGCGGGTTCTGACCGAGATCGCCGCGCAGCTCGAAGCGCAGCAGGTCGACTTCCGTCTCGCTGCCCTGGCGATGCACGACCACCCGACGCACGCTGCCCCGCGGCGTGATGCCGCCGGCCGCCAGCAGCAGGTCGTGCACGCGGCGGAGCGCGGAGGTCTGGATCGCCCCCGGGCGCTCGACCTCGCCCGAGAGGATGACCTCGAAGCAGCGGGGGATGGCCACGCCCATGGTCACGTCCGCATAGCGAAGCACCCCGCGCATGCGCTCGCGAATCTTCCGGCTGGCCTCGCGCAGGGTGAGCCCGCCCAGCTCGACCGCGCCCACGGGCGGAATGCTGGCCATGCCCTCGGGATCGACCACTAGCTGCTGGCGCGTTACCTCGATCCGGCCGGTGATCTGCACGTCGAGCACGTCGCCGGGACCGAGCTTGTAATCCGTGCTCTGCACCCGGGGAACAACCCCGCCCACCGTGGCCTGCATGCACGGGTCCGTCCTGGGGATTGCGCCGCCACCGGGCGCGCGGACGGGAAAATCGGTGCCGGGTGGCTGGGGAAGCTGGAGCGGTGGCGTCGGGGGCGGGGGCGCGCCCGGAGCCCGCGGCTCCGGGGCCGCGGTGGGTGGGGGGCCCTGGGCGACGGCAGCCGTGGGGGTCAAGAGGGACACTACGAGCAACAGGGAGAGCGAGGCACGGCAATGAGACCGTAATTCGCGGCGGGCCGCCTTATGCAATAGGGAATTCTCCCTTTTCCGCTCTTCGAGGGTCAAGAAAAAAGCATTAATTTTGGGATACTTCGCTTGACACCGAGCGTGCGGCTCCCTATCATCACGCGGCAAGAGCCAGATCTTTCATGACGCCAAGCACCGCCCGTGCCGTTCTGCTGGCCGCAGTGTTTTTTGCCTGTCTTGGCGGGGGCTTCTGGGCGCATGCGATGTGGACTACCCTGCGCGGCCGGCCCGAGCCGCCGCCGCCCTCGCCGCTGGCGACCGCGGACACCCTGCAGGCCGCGTTCGTCACCGTCGCCGAGCGAGTGCGGCCTGCCGTCGTCCACATCGGGACTGTGCAGGTGGCGCGATCACGCCGGCCGCCGCCCTCGCCGGGGCCGTCCCCCGAGGATCCCTTTCTCAAGGAATTCTTCGATCAGTTCTTCGGCCGGGGCCGCCCCGGCAATCCGGGCGAGTTCCGTCAGCCGGGGCTCGGCTCGGGCGTGATCATCGACCGTCGCGGGTACGTCCTCACGAACTTCCACGTGATCAGGGGCGCGGACGCGGTGACCGTGCGCCTGTCCTCCAAGCGCGAGCACCGCGGCCGCATCGTGGGCACCGACGCCAAGACCGATCTCGCGGTGGTGCGCTTCGAGCCTGAGGGCGAGGTGGCGGTCGCCAGCCTCGGCAACTCCGATGCCCTCCGCGTCGGGGAGTGGGCCATCGCCATCGGCAATCCCTTCGGCCTCGACCAGACCGTCACCGTGGGCGTGGTCAGCGCCACGGGACGCTCCGAGATGGGGATCGCAAGCTACGAGAACTTCATCCAGACCGACGCGTCCATCAATCCCGGCAACTCCGGCGGCCCCCTCGTCAACCTCAAGGGCGAGGTGATCGGCATCAACACCGCCATCGTCGCCAGCGGCCAGGGGATCGGCTTCGCCATTCCGGCCAACATGGTCCGCCGGGTGATGGGGCAGCTCATCGACCGCGGGAAGGTGACGCGCGGCTGGCTGGGCATCGCGCTGCAGCCGCTCACGGCCGAGCTCGCCGAGGCGCTAGGCGCGAAGGGAACCCGCGGGGCCGTGGTGGCCCGCGTCTATCCCAACAGCCCCGCCGCCAGCAGCGAGCTTCGTCCCCACGACGTCGTGGTGAGCTTCGACGGTATCCCCATCGACGACTCCCAGCATCTGCAACGGCTGGCCGCCGAGGCCGAGGTGGGCCGCACGGTGAAGGTCGAGATCGTGCGGGAGCGCAAGCCGCGCACGGTCGAGCTCAAGGTCGCCGAGCTCCCGGACAGCACCGCCGCGCCCCGGTAGAAGATGCCCGATGCGGCTACGCCACGAAGGGCGGGATCGGCGGGACCTCCAGCGGCCGGGTGCGCACGTCGCGCACGCCCGGAACCTCACGCGCCACCTGCAACGCCTGCTCCAGCGCCGTCGTGCCCTCGATGGTCACGACGCCGTTCTGCGACTCCACCGTGAGGCGGTAGCGACGGGTGTCGGGGTGGATGGCCAGGGCCACCTGGACGCGCGAGGCCAGCGCCCGGTCGGCCACGATCTGACGCGCCCGCTCCGTGGTGGCCACGGCGGGATGACGGGCGGCCCGCTCGATCATGTCCACGATGGTGTCGTAGGGCAGCTTCTCCGTGTTGAACACGATGTCGTAGAGCGTCGGCTCGTCGACGTCCACCTCGTAGAGATACCGCATGCGCCCCCGCTTCTCGCCGTCGTCGCGGCGCAGGAAGTCGGCGGCGGCCCGCTGGTTCGGCGTCTCCCGGGCCAGCTCCGTGGAGCGCTTGACCCACTGGCGCACCCGGTGCTCGAAGGGGGCGATGAGGCGAATGCGCACGACGTGGGGGATCCCGCGGAGGAGCCACTGCCCGCCCCGGCCCATGAGGACGACGTCGTCGACCTCGGCGAACTCCAGTAGCGTCGTCTGGAGGATCGTGATGTAGTGCCGCGTCTCGGCGTCGAAGCGCTCGAAGAGCGAGGGCTTCGACTCATCGAGGTGCGAGAGCTTCTCCTCGGCCAGCCCGTATCGGCGCACGGCATCCTGGAGCAGCTCCTGGTCGACGTAGCGGTATCCCAGGCGCTGCGCCACCGCCATGCCGACTTCCGGCCCGCCGGCGCCCATCTGATGCGAGATCGTCAGGATGGCCATGGTTCACCCCCGCCGGTACTGGTCTTTGAGCGCGGCCGGAGCGATCGCGATGCGCTTGCCGGCGACGTCCTCGAGAATGTAGACCTCGTCGCTCAGGGAGCCACTGGCGAAGACCTCGTGCACCTCGAGGGCCTCCTCCAGGGTGCGGCCGGGCTGCTCGTTCATCAGCTGCTCGACGCTGCTGCGAGCGAGTCGTGGCATACCGACCCCTCCATGTGGGCGCCCAGCCTAACCGAACGCGGGGGCGCCGGCAAGCCGGCGGGAGCGCGCGCCCGACCTACGCCGAGGCGGCCGCCACCGACGCCCCCGTCTCGAGCGACGGCGTGAACGAATACGCCGGCCAGGGCCCGGTGGGGACGACCGCCATGTGCTCGGCTCGCGCGGCAACGGGGGCGATGCGGGCCAGGAAGGCCGGGACCTCCTCGCGGGGGACGAGGAACGCCACCGAGGCCGTGAGATTGGCGCCGCGCCCGGCCGGGCAGTAGCGCCACGCCGTCAGGCCGGCGCGCTCGACGAGGCGGTCGGCCAGGATACGGAGCGCGGCGCCCGTGAGGTCGCCGGCGGCGGAATCGGCGGTGCGCTGATCGAGCGGAAGCAGGCGGACGCTCATCTCCACACGGCCGCGCAGCTCGGCGAGCCCCGCGCGGATCCGGGTCCAACGGGCCTCCAGCCAGCTCTCGAGCTCCGCCTCGGCCACGACCGTCCCGAAGCGAAAGGGCAGGACGGCCGGCGCCTCGAGGAGGCTGGCCACGACGTCATCGTGACCCGCTTCGGCGCCCGGAGTGCGCGGCAGCGGCGAAGCTAGGGGGCTCGAGATGAGGAGGAGTTCGCGGAAGGGCTGCGTGACGATGGCGCCGCCCACGCCGACCGGGGGTGGGCGCCACGCCCCCGGCAAGCCCTGCACGATCGCATACAGGTATCGGAGCGCCGGCGAAACCCGGGGCGACGTCTCCATCAATGCCTCCTCGGCGTGCGGAGTCGGGCCAGGGGCCGTCGTCGGCGAGGGTACGGGGCTCACGGCGTGAGGTCAAGGGGGGCTATACTTTCTGGGCAGTGCGAAATTTGTTCGTCACCCTCGTGACGCTCGGGCTTGCCGTGGCCAGCGCGCCGGCGGTCGGCGATCCGCGCATCGCCCTGCCCCTTGCCGTGCTCGGGCCCGAACGGGTGGCCCTCGAGCAATTGGCCACCGATCCGGAC
>JBOHPM010000333.1:0-4150 GCA_050731715.1 Candidatus Rokuibacteriota bacterium | reverse complement strand
GCCCGCGACCTCGAGGAGCTGGCTGTTCCGCTCGGCCTTGACGCCGAGCGGAATCTGCTCGGCCATGGTGGCGGCGGGCGTGCCCGGCCGCGGGGAGTAGCGGAACACGAAGACGTTGTCGTAGCCGACCTGCTCGACCACGTCCAGGGTCTGGGCGAAGTCGGCCTCGGTCTCGCCGGGGAAGCCCACGATGATGTCGGTGGACAGGGCGACGTCGGGCACGGCCGCCTGCAGCTCAGCGATGAGCTCCAGATAGCGCTCCCGGGTGTACCCCCGGTGCATGCGGGCCAGCACCCGGTTGGACCCGGACTGCAGCGGCAGATGCACCCACTCGCAGACCTTGGGCAGGTCGCGGATGGCCTGGATCAGGCGCGTGGTGAAGTTGAAGGGGTTCGACGTGGTGAAGCGGATCCGCTCGATTCCCGCCACGTCATTCACCTGCGCGAGCAGCGCGGCCAGGTCCGTGGCCGGCGTCAGATCGCGACCATACATCTCCACCGTCTGCCCCAGCAGCGTCACCTCACGACAGCCCTCGGCCGCCAGCCCCCGGATCTCGTCGAGCACGGCGGCCGGCGGATGGCTGCGCTGGCGACCGCGGGTGACCGGCACCACGCAGAAGGTGCAGCGCTTCTCGCAGCCCTCCATCACGGTGACGTACGACTTCAGGCGGGACACCCCGGCCGGCTTGGCCGTGATCTTGACCAGCGGGGCCTCACCCGTCTCGAGGACCGGTCGACGCTCACGCCGCACCCGCTCCACGAGCTCGCCCACCCGCGCGATGGCGGGCGAGCCGAAGACCAGCTCCACACCGGGGGCTCGCTTGAAGATCGTCTCCTGGTGGAGCTGCGCCATGCATCCCATGACCCCGACGATGAGCTCGGGCTTGCGGGCCTTGAGCGCCCGCAGCTCGCCGAGCTTGGAGAAGACCTTGTCCTCCGCTTTCTCCCGAATCGCGCAGGTGTTGATGAGGATGAGATCGGCCTCGCTCTCACGCTCGGTCAATTCCCAGGACCGCTCCTTGAGCAGACCGGCGACGCGCTCCGAGTCGTACTCGTTCATCTGACAACCGTACGTGATGACGTGGAGTTTAGCCATGCGCGAACGTCTGGATCGACCGTAGCACCCGGGCTGGGGGAAGTCAACGGAAGGAGGGCCAACGGCGCAGGCAACGAGCCGCCGTGGCCCGGTTACGTCAGATCAATCGATCTCGTCAGGCCGGCCACCACGTCCGGCGGTCGCACGTTCGCTGGCGCGCCCACCAGCGCCATGCCCGTTGCCGTTGAACGTGAGCGGTGGCCGGAGCTCGAATTGCCGCTCGAGCCGGGCCCGCCGCTCCTTCCAGCCTTCCTGATACTCCAGCTCGTCCTCGTGCAGCGTGGCCGGCTGCTTGATTCCATGCGCCGTGCGGAACTGAATGGCGAGCTCGCCCGCGCGCCGCCGCACCTCGTCCCACGGCGTCCCCAGCGCGAACTGGTCGGAGATGGCTCCGATGCGTCCCGTATGGATGTTGCAGGACAGCGTCACGCAGGACAGGATCGGCCCCGACCAGTAGGAGGTCTGGGAGTTGAGCGGCACCGGCAGGATGTGCAGGTGATGGCTGCCCCGGCAGTCGCCGGCCACCATCGGGCAGGTTGCCCACGGCGACGTGATCTCACCGGGCGCCGGCCAATCACCCTGGGCCAGGGCCAGCAGCACGGGGTCATCCTTGCCACCGTAGGTGAACCCCTTCTTGGTCTTGATGTTGTGCAGCCGCTCGGCCGAGACGACATACCCCAGCTGGTCGGCCTCCCCGCGCTCGTCGCGGCTCCAGATGCGAGCCACCACGAAGCGGGAGGATCGGGTCAGGCCCTCGATGTCGTAGAGATCTTCGGGGCCGCGCAGCCGCACGACCTTCTCTTGCAGCCCCTTGGCCAGCTCTTCCATCTTGCCGTCGAGGGCCTTCTGATCACGCGGATGGGCGCCAGCCTCGACGGCCTGGGCCTTGGTGTCGAGATCGACGATGTCCATGATGTAGCCGCGCTTCATCTTGGAGGCGGCGATGACGAGACCGGTGTTGAAGCGGGGCAACAGGTAGGCCCCGGTGGCGAAGTAATTGAAGGCCATAGGCTCGGTCTTGTCGGCGAACGACAGCAGCACGGTCTGGGAGGCATTGTCCTTGCGCACCGGCATCGGCAGCACCACGCTGGCCGGGCCCGCGCCGCGCAGGTTGCCGGTGAAGGCATCGGCCACCAGGTCCTGGCCGGGGCCGTAGAGACCGAGCTCGGCGGCCTTGGCCGTGCCCTCCTGCAGGGCGTCCCACAGCAACTCGTCGATCACGCTCATGTCGACGCCCTCGGCCACGATGCCGGTGACCGCCACGTCGTCTCCGGTGTGCGTGACGATGAGGGAGGTGAACATCGGCTCGCCCCGCAGGACATTATTGTCGAGCACGAACTTGGCGACGGCGGACTTGACCTCCTCGGCCGCCACCACGTGCCCCCCCACCCCGCCTACGTCGGCCTTGGTGGCCTTCACGTAGCGCTGCACGAGGGTCGGGTTCTTCGCGAAGATGTGGGCCTTGTGCGAAAAGATGTTGGGCGTGTTGGTGACCGGGATCTTCTCCGACACGGTCTGGGGCAAGTTGGCCAGGTTGTCTTTCGATTGATGGTAGTCAGCGGCTGCGGGCTTGGGGCCGTCCGCCGTACCGTACCGTTTGCCTGCCATGCGAGCCTCCTTGACCGTCTCGGCTGGGTGGAGAATATGCTGACGGCTGAAGGATAACGGGGTACACTGACCCGCGTCAAGCAAGATCTTGACTCATATGAAATTAATTTCACACCGGCCCGGGGAGTTGCGGCTGATGGTCCAGTGCCTGGAGCTCCACTATCGCCAGGGGCGGAGCCAGAAGGACATCGCCGACGCCCTGGGCGTGTCTGCCGCCACCGTCTCTCGGCTGCTCGAGCGGGCCTTCGCCGAGGGCCTGGTGCGGGTCGAGCTCGACCTGCCCCGGACCCAGGAGCTCGAGGCGGGCCTCATCGAGCGCTTCCATCTGAGGGACGCCGTGGTGGTGGCGGCCGGGGGCCGGGCCGACGTACGGGAGGCGCTGGGTGTGGCCGCCGCCGCAAGGTTCGAGAAGGCCGCCGACAACGGCCTGCGCGTGGGGCTATCCTGTGGCTTCACCCTCTACCAGACCATCCGCAGCCTGCGGGAGCGCCGGTTCCGGGACCTCGCCCTCTACCCGCTCTCGGGTGAGAGCACCCTCAAGATGGTGGATATCTCCCCCAACACCCTGGTGGGCATGATGGCCGCGAAGTACCGGCCTCACGTCACCGCCTATGCCCTGCCCGTCCAGCACCTGATCTCCCCTCGCCAGCTCGAGCGGGAGCGGCGGCGGCTCCTCCGGGATCCCGAAGTCCGCAGCATCTACGAGGCGGCCCAGAGCGTGGATGTCGCCCTGGTGGGCATCGGACAGATCGCCGAGCAGACGCCGGGCTTCTGCTCGCTGGCGGAATCCTATGGCGTGAGCGTCCGACGCCTGCGCGAGATGGGCGTGGTCGGGGAGATCAACTACCAGCCCTTCGACGCCGAGGGGCGGATCGTGGACCAGCCCGAGCTGCGGGCCCTGATGCGACGGGTCCTCTCGGTCCCGGGTGACCGGCTCCAGGATCTCTCCCGGAGCGGCGATCGCTCCGTGATCGCGGTGGCCGGCGGCCGGGGCAAGATCGAGGCCGTGCGGGGAGCCCTGCGCGGCCGGTTCATGAACGTCCTGGTAACCGACGAGGACGTGGCCCAAGCCGTCCTCAAGCACTGACAGCAACGCGCGGGTGAGGGTTCCCTCATCCAACAGAGGGAACGCCGATGATTGGGCTCCGACCTCAGCGGACCGGCAGCGACTCCTCCTCGAAGACGCCGATCCGCCGGAACTTCTCGTAGCGCTCGCGGACGAGGCCGTCCGGGCTCTTGGTCCGGAGGTCCCCCAGCTGCTCGACCAGCGCAGCCCGGAGGTTCGCCGCCGCGCCCTCCCAGTCCCGGTGGGCGCCGCCGGGGGGCTCCGGCACCACCGCGTCGATGACGCCCAGACGCAGCAGGTCCTTGGCTGTGATCTTCATGATCTCGGCGGCCTCGGGTGCCTTCCCCGCGTCCCCCCACAGGATCGCCGCGCAGCCCTCGG
>JBOHPM010000332.1:0-4163 GCA_050731715.1 Candidatus Rokuibacteriota bacterium | reverse complement strand
CCCGGTGGTCGGCGGCGTAGCCGCAGCGCATCTGGGCCGGGAGCTCGGCGGCCAGCATCCGGCTGGAGACGTCCTGCCGGGTCGTGCCGCCGGCATAGAAGATCTCCGCGTAGCAGAACCGATCTCGAGGTCGGAGCAGCCGCGGCAGGAGCTCGCGCAGCTCGGGGCGCAGGAACCGGGCCGGGCCGAAGCCATGGGGCTGGAACACGGCGAGGACACGCTCGGCGCCGGCCTGCGCGGTGGTGAGCGCGGCCCGGAGCTTCTGGCCGTTGTGCGCGTAGTCGTCGATGACCCGGATCCCGCTCGACGTGGTGCCCACGACCTCGAAGCGGCGGGCCACGCCGGGGAAGCGCGCGAGCTGGGTCTCGATCGTGGATGGCGCGAGGCCGAGCTCGAGCGCGACCAGCGCGGCCGCGGCGGCGTTCTCGAGATTGTGGAGGCCGGGCTGGGGCACGTCGAGGGCGAGCCGGCCGCGCGGGAGCACGAGCCGCCCGAGCCCGCGGTCGGGCCCCGCGCTCAGCACCTCGAGCCGGAGGTCGGCGGCGGGCGCGACCCCGTAGGTCACGACGTCGGCGCTGCTGCGTAGCGAGGCCGCCTCGGCGCAGCCGGCGTTGACCAGGAGCCGGCGGCAGCCGGCGGCGAAGGTCGCGAACTGCTCGCGGATCGCCAACACCTCGCCGTGGTCCCGGCTGATGTTGTGGATCACGCCGACGCCGGGCCGGTATCCGGCCAGGGTGCCGTCGGATTCGCACGCCTCGGCAATGACCGGGCTGGCCTCCGGCCCGGCCCGGAAGCAACCGGCCACACCCTCACCGACGAGGGCGGCGCCGCCCAGCACGGTCGCCGGCACCACGGCCTCGCGCGTGAGCCACGCCACCATCCCGGTAATGGTGCTCTTCCCGCTCGTCCCGGC
Source organism: Candidatus Rokuibacteriota bacterium (assembly GCA_050731715.1). GTDB lineage: Bacteria > Methylomirabilota > Methylomirabilia > Rokubacteriales > CSP1-6 > 40CM-4-69-5. The sequence continues at coordinate 3,250 of JBOHPM010000332.1, read as the reverse complement.
GATGGCCACGCCCGGCCGACCGGCATTCACGACTTCGGCCAGCAGCGCGGGCCGGCTCAAGAGCTCGATGCCGAGCTGGCGAGCCGCCCGCATCTCGGGCGTGTCGGCCTCCACCGCGGTCGAGTAGACGAACCGGTCGATGCCACGGACCACGGCAGTGCCGTCGTGGGGCTGCAGCGCGATTCCGATCCCGCGGAGCCGGGCCGCCAGCTCCGAGCTCATGCCTTGATCGAAGGACCGGTCGGAGCCCTGGACCTCGTGGCCCCGGGCGCGCATCAGCTGGGCCAGGGGGTTCGTGCCGGCGCCGGCGATTCCCGAAAAGTGATAGCGCATCAGCGTGATCCTGTGCACCCAGGATGCCAGGACCGGCGAGGGAGGGCGCCATGTTTTCTGGGGCGTTGACGGGCTGGTGCTCTGACCGGCGACCGATCCTGGTCACGGTGTCCTGTCTCTCGTCGACGACCTGACACGGCGCCGGCTCGCCTCGACCCCCTTGCTACAATGAAGCCGTATGGAGCGCCCCGCATCCACCGCGCCCTCGCGGTCGTCCGACATCCAGTCGGCGCTTCGCGCCGATCCCAGCTTCCTGTTCCGCTGCGAGCTCAGCCTGGCGCCGTTGATCGCCTTCTGGGCCCAGGCCGCCGGGGACCCCTCGGCCAAGGGGGCCCTGGCCCGGATCGTGGGCGAGGAGGTCGAGCGGGCCCCGGAGCTCCTGGCGCCGATCGAGGACGGCGGCGTGATCGAGCGCCACCGCGAGCTCGTCGACACGCTCATGACCGCGGTCTTCCCCACGGCGGCGTGGGAGCAGGAGTACATCGCCGCGCTCGTCCCCTTCCAGCTCCGCGCCTTCTACGCGACGCCCCTCATGCGCCGGCTTCTCATCGCCAAGGACGGCACGCTCCAGGGCCGGGTGAACCTCAGCGAGCCCATGGTGGGAGCCATGCGGCTGGCCTACGCCCACGCCCTGATCGTGCGCCAGCTCTACGGCATCGCCGTGGACGTCGATTACCCGATCATCTGCACGGCGACCGATCCGGAGACGGGGCTCGACGTCCACTACCGGATGCTCTTCGACTGGCGGTTCGAGGATGTCGTGCTGGATGGTCCGCTGCCGCCCCTGAGCGATGAGCTGCGGCAGCGCCTGCAGACGAACGTGCTCGACCCCGATCTGCTGCGCCAGGCGCTACCGCCCGAGCGGATCGTGATCCGGGGATTCACGATCCTCCGGGCCGTGGAGGTCACCGATCAGGAAGTCCTGTCGGCCCTCAAGCGCGACCTGATCGACCGGGAGTCTATCGTCTCCCACGCCCGCTTCCGCGGGTTGCAAGATCGGCTCAAGACGCTCTTCCGGCGGACGGAGCTACGGCTGGGCCTGGCCGCGCTGGAGGGCGACCGCGTCCTCGTCCTCAACTACGGATCGCGCCACGAGCACGGCTGCATCTTCGCCGACTCTTCCCACCTCACGACGGCCGACTTCGCCGGCTCGGTCTTCGCCCGAGCGGTCAAGAGCGGCAAGCCGCTGATCATCGACGACCTGACGGCGTTCCCCGAGCGCTCCCCGATCGAGCAGGAGCTGATCCAGTACGGCGTCCGCACCATGGTGGTGGCGCCCCTGTACTACCAGGACCGGGTCATCGGCACCCTCGATCTCACTTCGCCGCGGCCGGGCGACTTCACGGCGACGCACCTGCCCAAGCTCCACGAGGTGCTGCCGCTCTTCTCCATGGCCGTCCAGCGCAGCATGGACGAGCTGAACGCGCGGATCCAGACTCAGATCAAGGAGCGGTTCACCGCGATCCACCCCGCGGTGGAGTGGCGGTTCCGTAAGGCCGTGCTCGACGCCCTGGAGTATCCGGGGCCGAGCCCGGGCGCCTCCGAGCTGGAGCCGATCGTCTTCGAAAACGTCTACCCCCTCTACGCCCTCTCGGATATCCGCAGCTCCTCGACGCAGCGGGCCCTGGCCATCCAGGGCGATCTTCTGGCCCAGCTCGGCCTGGCCCGCGACGTCGTGGAGGCGGCGATGGCGGCCCGCCCGCTGCCTGCCCTCGACGAGCTGCGGTACCGGATCGACAAGCACATCGACCGCATTGGGCACGACGTGGCGTCGGGCGACGAGGCGGGCGTGACGTCGTTCCTCCGCTCCGAGGTGGAGGCGCTCTTCGAGCGCCTCTCGGACTTCGGTCCGGCCGTGCCGGAGCAGGTCCAGGCGTACCAGTCGGCCCTCGACCCCCGCCGGCGGACGGTGTACCGCCAGCGCCGGGTGTTTGAGGAGGCCGTCACCCGGCTCACCGAGGCCATCGCCTCGTATCTGGATCTCGAGGAGCAAGCCGCCCAGGGCATGTTCCCGCACTATTTCGAGAAGCAGAAGACCGACGGCGTCGACCATCAGATCTACGTGGGCGCCTCCCTCGTGGAGGATGGCCGCTTCGACCGCCTCTACCTCAAGAACCTGCGGCTCTGGCAGCTCATCGTGGTGTGCGGGATCGCCGCCCGGTCCGAGCAGCTCCTGCGCTCGCTGCCCGTGCCGCTGGAGACCACGCACCTGATCCTCGTCCAGCACGCGCCCCTGGCCATCCGCTTCCGGTTCGACGAGAAGCGCTTCGACGTGGATGGCGCCTACGACATCCGCTACGAGATCGTCAAGAAACGCATCGACAAGGCCCTGGTGAAGTCCACCGCTCAGCGGCTGACCCAGCCGGGCCGCATCGCCATCGTCTACGCCCAGGCCACCGAGGCCCTCGAGTACCGGGGCTACATCGAGTACCTCCAGCACCTTGGCTACCTGGGGCCGGAGGTCGAGGACCTCGAGCTCGACGAGCTGCAGGGCGTGCACGGCCTGCGCGCGCTGCGGGTGACCGTGACGCTCGAGGTGCGGGGGGAGGGGTCGCTGGCCCTGAGCGCCCTCGGGCTGGAAGGGACCACGCCCTAGGCTACTGCCGCCCGACGACCCGGCGCGGCTCCCAGTGCTGGTTGCGGTGGGCCGCCACGTCGTCCCGACGGGCGAACAGCTTGATGAGGGCCACACCGGCCACGAAGCCGCCGACGTGGGCCCAGAAGGCGACGCCGCCCCGCTCCCCGGAAGCGACGAGGCCGCCCACGACCTGGATGGCGATCCAGTAGAGCAGCATCGTCCAGGCCGGGAGCGCGACCGACGTGAGGAAGAAGCCGATCGGGATCATCGCGAACACCCGCACCCGCGGGTACAGGACCAGATAGGCGCCCATCACCCCGCTGATGGCGCCCGAGGCAC
>JBOHPM010000331.1:0-4163 GCA_050731715.1 Candidatus Rokuibacteriota bacterium | reverse complement strand
GGCTGCCTCCACATCGCGCCGGATCACGCGGCCGCCAGGCCCCGAGCCCGAGACGAGCCGGAGGTCGACGCCCGCCTGGGCAGCGATCTTCTTGGCCAGCGGCGACGCCTTCACCCGCTGTCCCGCTTCCGGACGTTCCGCGCCGCCGCCGCCCGCCGGCGCGGCGGTAGCGGCAGCCGGGGCGGGGGCGGGCTCGCGGCGAATGGCAGTTGTCGATTGAGCAGACGCGCCTGCTCCCGGGGCCGGGCGCTCCGGCATCGTGCCCGCTGGCGCGGGCGGGGTGGCGGCGGGCGCCGGCGCGGCCACGGGGGCGGGCGCCTGGGCCATCACGCCGGCGATGTCCTCGTCTGGCTCGGCGATCACGGCGATGAGAGACCCTACGGGGACCTGCCCGCCGGCCGGCACCAGGACCTTTCGCAGCACGCCAGCTCCGAACGCCTCCATCTCCACGTCGGCCTTGTCGGTCTCCACTTCGGCGAGGATGTCGCCGCCCTGAACGCGGTCGCCCTCCTTCTTGAGCCACTTGATGACCTTCCCGGTCTCCATCGCTTCCGACAGCTTCGGCATCACGACCCGGGTCACCGCCATGGTTCGCTCCCCCCGCTGTGGCAGACGCGGCGGATGGCTTCCACGATGCGCTCCTTCGACGGCGTCTTGGCCCGCTCGAGATTGCGGGCGTACGGCATCGGCGCGTTGGCTCCGGTCACCCGCTCCACTGGCGCGTCCAGGTCGTCGAAGGCGTGCTCGGTGAGGAACGCGGCGATTTCCGATCCCATGCCGGCGAAGCCGGCGCCGGCCTCGACCACCACGGCCCGGTGGGTCTTGCGCACCGAGCCGATGATCGTGGTGGCGTCCATCGGGCGCAAGCTGCGCGGATCGACGACCTCCACCGAGATCCCCTCGGCGACCAGCTCCTCGGCCGCCTCCAGCGCCCGGTACATCATGCCCATGTAGGCGATCACGGTCACGTCGGTGCCCTCCCGGCGCACAGCCGCCTGCCCGAGGGGGATGATGAAGTCGGGATCGTCGGGGACTTCCCCCTTCACGGCGTAGAGCGTCTCCGACTCGATGAAGATCACGGGATTGTCGTCGCGAATCGCCGACTTCAGCAGGCCCTTGGCGTCCATGGGCGTCGAGGGCCGCACCACCTTGAGCCCGGGCACGTGATAGAAGTACACCTCCATCGACTGCGAGTGCTGGGCGGCGAGCTGATGGGCCGGTCCCCCCGGGCCGCGGATGACGAGGGGCACGTTGTACTGCCCGCCCGACATGTAGTGCAGCTTGGCCGCCGAGTTGACGATCTGGTCCAGGGCCAGCAACGCGAAGTTGAACGTCATCATCTCGACGACCGGCCGCAGACCGACCATGGCCGCGCCCACGCCCACGCCGGTGAATCCGGACTCGGCGATGGGAGTGTCCACGACACGCCGGGGGCCGAACTCCTTGAGCAGGCCCTGGGTGACTTTGTAGGCGCCGTCGTACAGGCCGACCTCCTCGCCGATCACGAACACCCGCTCGTCGCGCTGCATCTCCTCTCGGAGGGCGAGGTTAAGGGCCTCGCGATAGCTCATGACCGCCATCATGAGCTCTCCCGGTAGACATCGGTCAGCAACCACTCCGGCGGCGGCTCGGGGGACGCGTCGGCGAAGGTCGTGGCGTCGTCGACCCGGTCGCTGACGTCCTTCTCGATCCGCCGCACCTCGGCCTCGCTGAGCAGCCCGGCCTCCAGCACGCGCTGTCGGAACAGGACGAGGGGATCGCGCTGCTTCTCCCGCTCGACCTCCTCCTTGCTGCGGTAGACGGCGCCGGCGGGGTCGCGCATGGAGTGGCCCCGGAAGCGGTAGGTGCGGGCCTCGATGAGCGACGGCGTCTTGTCCTTGCGGGCCCGCTCCACCGCTCGGCCCACCACGTCACGGATCGCCAGGACGTCCATGCCATCGACGGCCTCGCTGGGGATGCCGTAGACCTGGCCGTACTTCCAGATCTCGGTCTGGGCCAGGGCCCGGTCCACCGCGGTGCCCATGGCGTAGCGATTGTTCTCGCACAGCCAGATCACCGGCAGCTTCCACAGGGCCGAGAGATTCATCGCCTCATGGAACTCGCCCTGGGGCACGGAGCCCTCCCCGAAGTAGCAGACGACCACCTGATCGCTGGACCGGTACTTGATGGCGAACCCGGCCCCGGCCGCCAGCGGGAGGTGGGCACCAACGATGGCGTGGCCGCCCAGGAAGTTCACGCTGGCGTCGAAGAGATGCATGGAGCCGCCCTTGCCCTTGCAGAGCCCGTCCTGGCGTCCGTAGAGCTCGGCCATGATGCGGCGGGGATCCGACCCCTTGGCCAGACAGTGACCGTGCTCGCGATAGGCCGCGATGGCATAGTCGTCGGGACGCAGCACCGACGTGGCCCCCACCGCCACCGCTTCCTCTCCGATGTAGAGGTGCAGGAAGCCTCCGATCTTGCCCAGCGCGTAGGCCTCCGCGGCCTTCTCCTCGAAGCGACGGATCAACATCATGTCGCCGAGGAGCTTCCGGGCCAGGTCGGCGTCGATGCTCAGGGTCGGCTGCTTCTTCTGCGCCATGTCTCCTCCGTCCCGCGATTCACCAGCGCATCAGGCTGAGGTCGTCGATGCTGAGACGATGCCGCACGCGGAAGATCGCCACGATGATCGCCAGCCCCACCGCCACTTCGGCCGCGGCCACCGCCATCACGAACAGCACGAGCGCCTGGCCCTCGGGAGTCCCCCAACGCTGCCCGAAGGCCACCAGCGCGAGGTTGGCGGCGTTCAGGGCCAGCTCGATCGACATGAAGATCACCAAAGGGTTGCGGCGGATGACCACGCCCAGGACACCCAGCGCGAAGAGCACCGCCGACAGCGCGAGGTAGTAGGTGTCGGGGATCACGCCCGCCGCCTCGCCAGCAGCAGCACGCCGACCATCGCGGCCAGGAGCAGCACTGACGTGAGCTCGAACGGCAAAAGGTAGTCGGTGAACAGGACGGCCATGCTGGCCTGAAACCCCACGGGCGGTGGCGGAGTGACGGGTGCCGCCCGTCGCGCGACGACGACCAGGACCAGCTCGACGAGCAAGACGGCGCCCAGGGGCACGGCCAGCAAGCGCCAGCGGCGACGGGGATCCGGCCCCGTCTCCTCCTTGCCCGGAATGAGCACGAAGATGGCGAACAGGAACAGCACCATGATCGCGCCGGCGTAGACGATGACCTGAGCAAAAGCCAGGAACTCGTACCCCATCATGAGGTAGAGGGCGGCGATGCTGCCGAGGTTGACGACCAGGAACAGCGCGCCGTGGATCGGATTGCGCCGGAGGAGCAGCCCCAGCGCCGATCCCACGGCGACGCCGGCGATGGCCAGGAACGCGAGGATGGCCATCAGGGCCTCCGGTCCGCCGGGATTGGCACCGCCGACGTGGGCCGGCCGTCGGCCCCGGCCGGCTCCAGGGCCAGCAGCGTCTCCTTCGTGTAGATCATGCCGGCGCGGCTGTAGGAGGAGAACTCCAGAATGCCGGTGTCCATTCGAATCGCGTCCTCCGGGCACGCTTCCACACAGTACCCACAAAAGACGCATTTGCCCAGGTCGATGTCGAAGCGCGCCGGCACCTTCTCGATCTCTGGATTCGGGTGCTCGTCAGCCACGATGTAGATGCAGCGGGCCGGGCACACGGTCTCGCACATCATGCACGCCACGCAGCGGGGAGAACCATCCTCCCGGCGCACCAGCCGGTGCAGCGTCCGCAGCCGAGGCGAGTACGGCCGCCGCTCCTCCGGGTACTGGATGGTGACCGCGCCGCGGGCGCTCCGCCGGCCCAACGCCCGGGCGAGATGGGCGCCGAGATTGCGGAAGAAGTGATCGGCGGTCAGGGCGAGCCCCGAAAGGACCTCGACCAGATAGAAGCGCTGGCGCAGGTTCATGGCCACATCACCAGGCTAGCAGGACGAGGCCGGTGATCACGATGTTGAGGATGGAGAGCGGAAAGAGGCCCAGCCAGCCCAGGCGCATGGCCTGGTCGTAGCGGAAACGGGGAAGCGTCCAGCGGATGAGCATGAGCACGAAGATCATCAGGCCCACCTTGACCATGAAGGCGCCCACCTGCAGCAGCACCACCGCGAGGTGGGGCAGGGCCAGCGTGGTCCCCCACGGAAAGTGGAAT
>JBOHPM010000330.1:0-4167 GCA_050731715.1 Candidatus Rokuibacteriota bacterium | reverse complement strand
TTTGGAGGGCGGGGAGTCACACCCCGCGTGAAACGGGGAGGTTTGGAGGGCGGGGAGTCACACCCCGCGTGAAACGGGGAGGTTTGGAGGGGGCGGTCTCCGCCCCCTCCAAGTTCACGGTTATAATCGAGCCGTGAGGCGTACGCTCCTGGCCCTCGCGCTCATCCCCGCCGTGGTCGCTCCGGTCACCGCCCAGCCTCTGGCGGCCAGTACCAGTGCCGTGCTGGCGACGACCCTCGACAACGGGCTCCGCGTACTCCTGCTCGAGGACCGTCGCAGTCCCATCGTGTCCGTCCAGCTCTGGTATCGGGTCGGTTCCCGGAACGAGCGAGCGGGCACCACGGGCATCGCGCACTTCCTGGAGCACATGATGTTCAAGGGGACGCACCAGCACGGGCCCCGCACGTATGCCCGGCTGATTGAGCAAAATGGCGGCCAGGACAACGCCTTCACCTCGCAGGACCTCACCTCGTACTTCGTCAACATCGTCGCCGACAAGCTCGATCTCGTGCTCGAGCTCGAAGCCGACCGCATGCGCAACCTGCTCCTCGACCCCAAGGACATCGACGCCGAGCGGGAGGTGGTCATCGAGGAGCGCCGCACCCGGACCGAGGACGATCCCGAGGGTTTCCTCGGCGAGGAAGTCAGCTCGCTCGCCTTCAAAGCCCACCCCTACGGGGCCCCCATCATCGGGTGGATGGAGGACCTCAAGCGCATCACGCCAGCCGAGATCCGCGCCTTCTACGACGTGTACTACGTCCCCAACAACGCGACCCTGGTCGCGGTAGGGGATTTCGACGCGCCCGCGGCCCTCGCGAAGGTGAAGCAGCGCTTCGGGAGCATCGCGCGGGGCGCCCCGCCACCGGGGGTGCTCATCAGCGAGCCGGTCCAGAACGGCGAGCGGCGGGTCGTCGTCAGGAAGCAGCAGGCCAAGCTCCCCATCGTCTATCTGGCCTGGCACGTGCCCAGCCAGAAGTCGGCCGACGCGCCGGCCCTGGAGATGCTGTCGACGGTCCTGTCCGGGGGCCGCGCCTCCCGGCTCTATCGCAGCCTCGTGTACGACCGCCAGCTGGCGCTGGAGGCGGGAGGCGACTACTCCTACTTCTCCCTGGATCCGAACCTCTTCTGGTTCTGGGCTACCGCGATGCCCGGCCAGACACCGGAGACGCTCGAGAAGGCGCTGCTGGAAGAGATGGAGAAGTTCAGGAACGAGCCAGTCACCGCCGAGGAGCTGGCGCGGGCCCGCAACCAGGTCGAGGCCCAGTTCGTGTTCCAGCAGGACTCGGTGTACCGGCGGGCCTCCCTGCTGGCCCGGTTCGAGATGATCGGGGGTTACCGGCTCCTCGACTCCTACGTGGACGTGATTCGTGGCGTGAGCGCCGCCGACGTGCAGCGCGTGGCCCGCACCTACTTCCCCGTCGATCGCAAGAACGTCGGGGTCCTGCTCCCCACCCCCTAACGGAGGAGGGGGGACGCATGCCTCGCGGGTGGGCTCGGGCCGGGCGGGTGATGGGCGCGGTGGTGCTCGCCGCCCTGACCCTGGGGCCGCCCGGCCCCTCGGCGGCGAGCGGACCGCTAGCCCACCGCGAGGTGCTGCCCAACCGTGTCGTGCTGTTGGTGGCCGAGCGGCCGGCCATCCCCATCGTTGCCGTCCGCGTGCTGCATCGGGCTGGCGCGGTCTTCGATCCGCCCGATCGCGCGGGGCTCGCCAATCTTACCGGCTTGCTGCTCACACGGGGCGCCGGCACGCGCTCGGGGCGGGAGATCGACGCGGCCATCGAGTTCGTTGGCGGGCGACTGGAGGCCGGGGCCGGGCGCGACGGCCTGACCGTGTCGCTGGCGGTGCTCACGCGAGATCTGCGGCTCGGGCTCGACCTGCTGGCCGACGTCATCCTCCGGCCGCAGTTCCCCGAGGCCGAGGTGAAGCGCAAGGCCGCCGAGACCCAGGCGGCCATCCAGCGCGCGGAGGAGAACCCCGAGGCCGTCGCCGGCCGCGCTCTGGCCCGCCTCGTTTTCCCGGGGCACCCCTACGCGGTTGCGGTGGAGGGGACGCGGGAGTCCGTCGGACGGCTCGGTCGCGACGACGTGGTGAAGTTCTGGCGCGAATACGTGCGCCCCGACGCCACGGTCATCGCGGTGGTGGGTGCGGTGACGGTTGCGCAAGCCCGGCGAGAGATCCTGGCCCGGTTCGGGGCCTGGCCGCGGCCGGGGGGCACTCCGCCGACCCCGCCTTCGCCGCCGGTCGGCATGGCGGCGCGCTCGGAGACGATCAAGCGGGAGCTCACCCAGGCCACGATCATGCTGGGCCGGCACGGCGTGAACCAGCGTCACCCCGACTACTACCCGCTCAGCGTGGCCGCCTACATCCTCGGTGGCGGATCGGCCTCGCGGCTCTACGGCCGCGTACGGGACGAGGGGGGGCTGGCCTATTCCGTGTTCGCCTTTCTCGCCCCCGGCAAGTACGGCGCCTCATTCAGGGTGTCGGCCCAGACGCGGAACTCGGAGGTCCCGAAGGTGAACCAGATCCTCGACGAGGAGCTGGCGCGTCTGGGCCGGGAGCCGGTCGGGGAGCGCGAGTTGGAGTTGGCCCGAGCCTATCTGATCGGGAGCTTTCCCCTGCGCCTGGACACCTCGGCGAAGGTGGCCGACTTCATCGTCGCCGTGGAGGAGCTGGGGTTGGGTCTCGACTACGCCGACCGCTACCGCGAGCGCATCGGCCGGGTGACGACGGCCGACGTCCAGCGGGTGGCAGTGAGGTATCTCGGGCCCGCCGACTTCAACCGCGTCGTGGTCGGCCAGCCGCCGTGACGCCTTGGGCCCGGATCGCGGGGCTGGCCCTTGCGCTGGCGGCGACCGCGCCCGCCGCCGGGGCGGCCTCGTTGACCCTCGGCGACCGCGAGCAGGCGGAGGCGGTGCGAGCGGGCGAGCGCAGCGTGATCGAGGAGGAGTTCGGCGCCGAGTGGCGGGTGGTGAGCGGCTCCGGCGAGAGCGTGACCGTCCTCACGCCCTTCCACCGGCTGGCCCTGACCGCGCGGCTGGCCGCCTTCCGCAACGAGCCCGTGAAGCGGCAGGAGCAGCAGCGCGTGCTCCGGGACTTCAAGGAGCGAATCTTGCTGACCGTCCACCTGCACGGCGTCCGCGAGGACTTCGCCCGGCACCTCCGGCCCCGGCTGCTCGTCGCCGACCGGGAGATCGCCCCCGCGCTCGTTCAGAACGAGCGCACGGCCGTTCGCGGTGACGACGGCCGGTTCCTGGCCCGCTGTGACTACTGGTTTTCCACCCGGGAGCTGAGCGGCACCGCCCGACTGACGCTGGTCGTCGGCGACCCGAACGGCAAGCCGGTCGCTCGGTTCCCCATCGACCTCGCGACGATGCGGTGAGCCCGGGTCCAGCGCAGCTCGACGTACCGGCGGTGTCCGGGAAGATCCACGGTGAGGTGGCGCTGCTCCTGGGCTGGGGCAGCGCGATCCTGCTGCAGCTCGCCCATCCGCTGGTGGCCCGTGGTGTCGCCGACCACAGCGGCTTCCGCGGGGGCGTGCTGGCCCCGTGGCGGCGGCTGCACCGCACGCTGCACGCGATGATGGCGCTGACCTTCGGCGGCGAGGCCGGCGCGGCGTCCGCCGCGCGCGCCATCAACGCCGTGCACGACCGCGTGCACGGCACGCTGCCCGCAGCCGAGGGACCGTTTGCTGCGGGCACGCGGTACACGGCCCACGACCCGGCCCTGCTGCGGTGGGTGCACGCGACGTGCCTGTTCGCCTTCCTGCGGGCCTATGAGCTCTACGTGGGGCCGCTCACCGCCGAGGAGAGGGATCGCTACTGCGCCGAGAGCAGCGAGGCCGCTCCGCGGCTGGGCGTTCCCGACGGCGCCGTGCCGCGCACCGAGGCCGAGCTGGACGCCTACCTGACCGGCATGCTGGCCAGCGGCGAGATCGTGGTGACGGCAACCGCCCGTCGGCTGGCCGGGCAGATGCTGGCGCCGCCGGGGCTGCGTCACCTCTGGCCCGTGAGCTGGCTGCTCCGGGTCACGGCGGCGGGGCTGCTGCCGGTGTCGGTCCGCGAGGCCTATGGCCTGCGCTGGGCGGCGCGGGACCGCCGCGCCTTCGTCGGGCTGGCCTGGTTCGTACGGCGGGTACGGCCGCTCCTGCCCCCGGCGCTGCGCCTGTG
>JBOHPM010000329.1:0-4180 GCA_050731715.1 Candidatus Rokuibacteriota bacterium | reverse complement strand
GTGTCGATCCGGCTCCGCCAGCCCGCACTCGATCTGGTGATCGAGCGCCTGCCGGCAACGCTCTCGCTGGCGGGGGCGGCGATCATCGTGAGCCTCCTCATCGCGGTGCCCATCGGCGTGCTGTCGGCGGTCAAGCGTGACACCGCGCTCGACTACGGCGGCAAGGCCATTGCGCTCCTCGGGCAGTCGATGCCGAGCTTCTGGCTCGGGATCGTGCTGATCTGGATCTTCGCGGTGGGGCTCGGCTGGCTGCCCGCCTCCGGCCGTGGCGACTGGACGCACTATGTGCTGCCGGCGATCGCGCTGGGCTGGTACCAGGTGGCGGCGGTGATGCGGCTCGTCCGCTCGTCGATGCTCGACGTGCTCGATAGCGAGTACGTGAAGATGGCTCGCATCAAGGGCGTGGCCGAGCCGTCGGTGGTCTGGAAGCATTGCCTGCGCAATGCCGCGATCCCCCCCTTGACCTACATCGGCTTCATCGTGGCCGTGCTCCTGACCGGCTCGGTGGTGACCGAGACCGTGTTCTCCTGGCCCGGCGTCGGGCTGCTGGCCATCGACGCCGTCCGCTACCGCGACTTCCCGGTGGTCCAGACGGTGGTGCTGCTCTACGCGGCGAAGTTCGTGCTCATCAACCTGGTCGTGGATGTGGCCTACGTCTATGTCGACCCGCGAATCCGCTATCAGCGCTGAGGCGGCCGTCGCCACGGTGCCGGTGGCAGCCCGGGGCCGGCGCCTCGCGCCGGTGGTGCTCCTGCTCGCTCTGCTCATGGCCATCCTCGTGATCCCGGCGGTCCTGGCACCGTGGCTGGCGCCGCACGATCCGCTGGAGGGCCGCCTGGCCCACAAGCTCAAGCCGCCCGTGTGGCTGCCCGGCGGGGACTGGACGTACCCGCTGGGCACCGACCCGCTCGGCCGCGACATGCTGAGCCGGCTCATCCACGGGGCCCGCGTGTCGCTCTCGGTCTCGCTGGTGGCCATTCTCATCGGCGGTATCGTGGGCACCGCGCTGGGGCTGGTGGCGGGTTATTTCGGCGGCTGGACGGACACGCTGATCATGCGTGGGGTCGATGTGGCCTTCTCGATGCCGACGATCCTGCTCGCGCTCGTGCTGGCCGCCGTGATCGGACCCAGCTTCGAGACCGTGATCCTGATCGTCGCCCTCCTGCTGTGGGCCCGCTACGCCCGGCAGGTGCGCGGCGAGGTGCTCAGCGTGCGGGAGCGGGACTTCGTGGCCCAGGCGCGGATCGTCGGCTGCTCTCATCTGCGTATCATCGCGAGTCACGTGCTCCCGAACGTGACCAATACCCTGATCGTGCTGGCCACGCTCCAGGTGGGCTACGTCATTCTCCTGGAGGGCACGCTCTCCTTCCTCGGCGTCGGCATCCCGCCGCCCTCGCCCGCGTGGGGACTCATGGTGGCCACCGGTCGCGGGCTCATCGTCTCGGCCTGGTGGGTGTCGTTCTTTCCCGGACTGGCCATCGTGCTCACCGTGCTCACCCTGAATCTCCTCGGCGACTGGCTGAGGGACCGCTTCGACCCCAGGCTGCGGCAGGTCTGAAGCTCCCATGAGCGTGCCGCTCCTCGAGGTGCGCGACCTGCGCACCTGGTTCTTCACGCGCTGGGGCGTGGTGAAGGCCGTCGACGGGGTCAGCTTCGTCGTTCGCGAGGGCGAGACCCTGGGGATCGTGGGCGAGTCGGGGTGCGGCAAGAGCATGACCGCGCTCTCCGTCCTGCGCCTGGTGCCGCGGCCAGCCGGGCGGATCGTCGGCGGCGAGATCCTCCTCGACGGTGAGGATCTCCTGGGCAAGAGTGAGCGGGAGATGCGGCGGATCCGGGGCGGGCGCGTGTCCATGATCCTGCAGGATCCGATGAGCTCGCTCAACCCCGTCTTCAGCATCGGCAACCAGCTCACCGAGGCCCTGCGCCTGCACCAGCGTCTCGAGGGTCCCGGGCTGTGGGCCACCGCCCGGGAGATGCTGCGCCGCGTGCGCATCCCGTCGCCCGACATGCGGCTGCGGGCCTATCCCCACCAGCTGTCGGGCGGAATGCGCCAGCGCGTCGTCGGGGCCATCGCGCTCTCCTGCCGACCGCGGGTCCTGATCGCCGACGAGCCGACCACATCGCTCGACGTGACGATCCAGGCCCAGTACCTGAGACTGCTCAAGGAGCTGCAGCAGGAGTTGGGCCTGGCCCTCGTGTTCATCACCCATGACTTCGGCATCGTGGCGAAAATTTGCGATCGGGTGGCCGTGATGTACGCCGGCCGCATCGTGGAGACGGGGACCGTGCGCGAGATCTTCAATCACCCCCGCCACCCGTACACGCAAGCCCTGCTGGCGTCAGTGCCGCCGCTCGAGTCGCGGGTCGAGCGCCTGGCCTCGATCGAGGGGCAGCCGCCCCCGCTCCACACCTTGCCGCCCGGGTGCCCTTTCGTCCCCCGCTGCGCTCACGCGCGGGCCGTGTGCCGGCAGGAGTACCCGCCCGTCGTGGGGCTGGGCAATGGCGACGGCCACCAGGCCGCCTGCTGGAAGGTCGCCGAGGGCTGGAGTGGGTGAGGCGGTCCTCGCCGTCCGTGGCCTGGTGAAGCACTTCCCGGTCAAGCGCGGAGTCGTGGTGAGCCAGATCGTCGGCCATGTACGCGCGGTGGACGGCGTGAGCTTCAGCGTGGGTCGCGGCGAGACGTTCGCCCTGGTCGGCGAGTCGGGGTGCGGCAAGACGACGACCGCCCGCGTGATTCTCAATCTGGAATCGCCGACCGAAGGCACCGTTCACGTGCTGGGACGCGAGATCACGGGGCTACGGGGCCGCGAGCTGCGGGCCCACCGGGCCTCGGTGCAGGCCGTGTTCCAGGACCCGTGGAGCAGCCTGAATCCCCGCAAGCGCGTCCGGGCCATCGTGGGCGAGCCGCTCGTCGTCAACCGCGCGTTGCCCAGCGGTCAGATTGCCGCTCGTGTCGCCGAGCTGCTCGACCAGGTCGGGCTCGCCCCCCAGAGCGGGGACCTCTATCCCCACGAGTTCAGCGGGGGACAGCGTCAGCGGATCGCTATCGCCCGGGCCCTGGCCCTGAATCCCGCCCTCGTCGTCCTCGACGAGCCCGTCTCCGCCCTCGACGTCTCCATCCGCGCCCAGATCATGAACCTGCTCCGCGACCTGCAGCGGAGGCTCGGGCTCACCTACCTGCTCATCGCCCACGACCTCGCCACGGTCCGCTATATGGCCACGACGGTGGGCGTGATGTACCTCGGGCGCCTGGTCGAGGAGGCCGAAGCCGAGGAGCTGTTCACACGGCCGAGCCACCCCTACACGCGGGCCCTGCTCTCGGCGGCGCTGCCCTCGCACCCCGATATCAAGCGCGAAGAGGTCATCCTGACCGGCGAGGTGCCGAGCCCGCTCCAGGTCCCACCGGGCTGCCGTTTCCACACGCGCTGCCCGGTCGTCTTGCCGAAGTGCAGCGACATCGATCCCGACGACCGCCAGATCGTCACCGGCCACCGTGTGGCCTGCCACCTGTACTGACGCGCGACGCAGCCACGTCGCACCTAGGGCAGGCCACCCTCGGCCCTAACCGGGCTCGCGGCCCCCGCTACAACAGTCGCGGACGAGGTCCACCAGGAGCGCGGCGTGGTCGCTCAGGAGGTCGCGTCGCCGCCGGCGTGACGCGCCGCCCCAGGTGTAGGCGACCGCCTGCAGCCGGGCGAGCAGCGCCGGGTTGACGAAGGCCTGATCGATCCGGAAGCCGTTTCGCCCGTTCGGGGAGTACCACGTGTAGGTGCGGGCGTCGGCTCGGAGATGCCGGAAGGCATCCCGCCATCCGCAGGCAGCCAGGGCGTCGATCCAGCCCTCTTCCCGTGCGCTGAAGACGGCCACCTGCTCGTCGAGGCCCCGGCGCCCGGAGTTGGTGTCGCCGAGCAAAAGGGCCGGCCCCCCGCGCCAGCGCCGGGCGCAGGCGAGCACCGAGTCCAGGAACGGATATTTTCGGCCGCTGACGCGGTTGGGGACGTGCATGGCGCCCAGGGCGACGGGTTGGGGCGCGGCGACGGTGACGGCCAGCCAGCGGCACGGCTCGGTGGGCGCCGCGCGGAGACGGATGCGACGAAGCGGCCAGCGCGCGGCGACGAGGAGCGCATTGGTGCGCGGCCGGGCTCGGTCCGCGGTGGTGAGTTGATGCGCGAGCCCGGAC
>JBOHPM010000328.1:0-4201 GCA_050731715.1 Candidatus Rokuibacteriota bacterium | reverse complement strand
CCCGTCCCCAGTTGCCAGAAGCGTGCCCAGCGCCCAGCGCTGTGTTGCCCGCACCCTCCGCGGCGTGGCAGCGCCGACATTGCCCGCGGGGTTGGGCAGGATGCCTGGAATCTTGGGCAGGGTTGCGGGGTGCGACGGGCGCGGTGCGGGTGCGGCCGCCGAAGGTGAGTTACTGCGGGCGGCCGGCCACCTGCAGGCGGGTGAGGGCGCGGGCCAGCGCGGCCGCCGCCCGTGTGTAATCGATCTCCTCCGGGGTCCGGCCAGCCAGGCGCTGCTCGGCCCGCTGCCGGGCGCGTTCAGCCCGGTCGCGGTCGATGTCTTCCGGGCGTTCCGCGGTGTCGGCCAGGACGATCACCTTGTCGTTGCGGACCTCGCAGAAGCCGCCGGCCACCGCCAGGTGGGACTCGTCGTGTCCCTTGCGGTAGGTCAGCTCACCGATGCCGAGCGTGGTGAGGAAGGGCGCGTGGCCAGGCAGGACGCCGAAATAGCCCTCGCTGCCAGGGGCCACCACCTCGTCGACCTTGTCCGCGACGACGAGGCGGGCGGGCGTCGCGACCTCGAGCGTGAGCGCGTCGGCCACTCAGGCCATCTCCCGCAGCTTCTTGGCCTTCTCCAGGGCTTCGCCGACGTCGCCGACCATGTAGAAGGCCTGCTCGGGCAGCTCGTCGTGCTTGCCCTCCACGACCTCCTTGAAGGACTTCACGGTATCGGCCAGCTGGACGTAGCGGCCGGGTTGGCCGGTAAACACCTCGGCCACGGAGAACGGCTGCGAGAGGAATCGCTGGATCTTCCGGGCCCGGCCAACGATCAGCTTGTCCTCGTCGGAGAGCTCCTCCATGCCCAGGATGGCGATGATGTCCTGGAGATCCCGGTAGCGCTGCAGGATCGACTGCACGGCGCGGGCTGTCTGGTAGTGCTCGTCGCCGAGGATGTGAGGGTCGAGGATCCGCGACGTCGACGCCAGCGGGTCCACCGCCGGGTAGATGCCCAGCTCGGTCAGCCCTCGGCTCAGCACGGTCGTCGCGTCGAGGTGGGCGAAGGCCGTGGCCGGCGCCGGGTCCGTGATGTCGTCGGCCGGCACGTAGATGGCTTGCACCGAGGTGATGGAGCCCTTCTTGGTCGAGGTGATCCGCTCCTGGAGCGCGCCCATCTCGGTGGCCAGGGTCGGCTGGTACCCGACGGCCGAGGGCATGCGGCCGAGCAGCGCGGAGACCTCGGAGCCGGCCTGGGTGAAACGGAAGATGTTGTCGATGAAGAGCAGCACGTCCTGGCCTTCCTCGTCGCGGAAGTACTCGGCCGCGGTCAGGCCCGTGAGGCCCACGCGCAGGCGCGCGCCCGGCGGCTCGGTCATCTGGCCGAAGATGAGCGCCGTCTTCGCGATGACGCCCGACTCCTTCATCTCATGGTAGAGGTCGTTGCCCTCGCGCGTCCGCTCCCCCACTCCGGCGAAGACCGAGATGCCGCCGTGCTGCTTGGCGATGTTGTTGATCAGCTCCTGGATGAGCACCGTCTTGCCGACGCCGGCCCCGCCAAACAGCCCGGTCTTGCCGCCCCGCGTGTAG
This sequence comes from Candidatus Rokuibacteriota bacterium, assembly GCA_050731715.1. Classification (GTDB taxonomy): domain Bacteria; phylum Methylomirabilota; class Methylomirabilia; order Rokubacteriales; family CSP1-6; genus 40CM-4-69-5. The sequence goes on along the minus strand of JBOHPM010000328.1, from coordinate 2,639 downwards.
GGCTCGAGCAGATCGACGACCTTGATCCCGGTCTCGAACATCTCCACCTTCGTCGATTGCTGATCGAAGTCCGGCGCCGGCCGGTGGATGGGATAGGTCTTCTTGGTCTTGATCTCCGGCCCCTTGTCGACCGGCTCGCCGATGATGTTGATGATCCGGCCCAACGTCTCCTTGCCGACCGGGATCGTGATCGGCTCACCGGTATCCTTGACACCGCGGCCGCGGGTCAGGCCATCGGTGGACGCCATGGCCACCGTCCGCACCGTGCTCTCACCCAGGTGCTGGGCCACTTCCAGCACGAGCCGCCGGGAGTAGGAGAAGACGTCTTTGTTCTCCACGCCCTCGACCTCGAGGGCGTTGTAGATAGCCGGCAGCTGCCCGGGCTCGAACTCCACGTCGACGACAGGCCCGATGACCTGAACGATCTTCCCCCGATTCATGCGTTCGCTCCCTGGCGCAGCGCCTCGGCGCCGCCCACGATGTCGAGCAGCTCCTTGGTGATCTTCTCCTGGCGCGCCTTGTTGTACTGGATGGTGAGGACGTCGATCATCTCTTTGGCGTTGTTCGTCGCCGCTTCCATCGCGGTCATGCGGGCGCCGTACTCGCCGGCCACCGACTCCATCAGGGCCCGATACACCTGGGTCCGCACGTGGCGAGGCAGGAGGTCGCTCAGGATCGCGTCGGGGGCGGGCTCGTAGAGATACTCCACCGGGGCGGGCGCGCTCTCCTGCCCCTCCGCCCGCGCGATGGGCAGGAGCTGCACGCGGACGGGCCGCTGCACGGCCACCGAGCGGAACTCGTTGTAGACGAGATGGACCTCGTCCACTTCGCCCTCCAGAAATTGCGTCACGAGGAAGTCGGCCAGCTCCTGAGCGTGGCTGAAGGCCAGGCGGTCCCAGAAGCCGAGCAGGGTCCGCTTGATCGTCCAGGGCCGCCGGCGATAGAAGTCCCGCCCCTTGCGGCCGACCGCGACCAGCGTAACGTCGGCCTGGCTCGATTCCCGGATGAAGGCCAGGGCGTGACGGATGATGTTCGAGTTGAAGGCGCCGGCCAGGCCCCGGTCGGCCGTGATGATGACGACCTGGCGGCGGGGCCCTTCGCGCTGCTCGAGCAACGGATGGGCCGCCCCGTCGGGGCCGACCGCCGAGACCAGGTTCCCGAGCAGCTCGGCCATCTTGCTGGCGTAGGGCCGGGCGGCCAGAATCCGCTCCTGGGCGCGCCGCAGCTTGGCTGCCGCGACGAGCTTCATGGCCCGCGTGATCTTCTGCGTCGACTGGACGGAGCGGATCCGCCGCCGGATGTCGCGGAGCGTCGCCATGCCGGGCTACGCCGCCTTGATGCCCTTGGCGGCCATGAACTCCGTCTTGGCGTCCTGCACGGCCTTCGTCAGCTGCTCGAAGAGCGCGGGGCTGAGCTCCTTCTTGGCCCGGATCTCCCCCAGGACGGTCGCCGGCGCGCGCTCCAGCCAGGCGAACAAGAACTCCTCGAACTCCCGGATGGCCTCGCCGGGCAGATCGTCGAGCAGCCCCTGGGTGCCGGCGAAGATGATGGCCACCTGTTTCTCGACGGCGATCGGCTGATACTGACCCTGCTTGAGCAGCTCCACCATCCGCTGGCCGCGGGCGAGCTGGGCCTGGGTGGCCCGATCGAGGTCGGAGCCGAACTGGGCGAAGGCGGCCAGCTCGCGGTACTGAGCGAGGTCGAGCCGCAGCTTGCCGGCCACCTGGCGCATGGCCTTGATCTGCGCGGAGCCGCCCACCCGGGAGACCGACAGGCCCACGTTGACCGCGGGTCGGATCCCGGCGTAGAAGAGGTCGCCCTCCAGGTAGATCTGCCCGTCGGTGATCGAGATCACGTTGGTCGGGATGTAGGCCGACACGTCGCCCAGCTGGGTCTCGATGATCGGCAGCGCGGTCAGCGAGCCGCCCCCGAGGTCGTCGTTGAGCTTGGCCGCGCGCTCGAGCAGGCGGGAGTGGAGATAGAACACGTCGCCCGGATAGGCCTCGCGTCCGGGCGGCCGCCGCAGCAGCAGGGAGAGCTGGCGATAGGCGGCGGCGTGCTTGCTCAGGTCGTCGTAGATGCACAGCGCGTGACGCTTGGAATCCCGGAAGTACTCCCCCATGGTGACGCCGGCGTAAGGGGCCAGGTACTGCAGCGGCGCCGGCTCCGAGGCCGAGGCGACCACGATGGTCGTGTAGGCCATGGCGCCCTGGTCTTCCAGGACCTTCACCACCTGGGCGACCGTCGAGCGTTTCTGCCCGACGGCGACATAGAAGCAGAAGACGTCCTGGCCCTTCTGGTTGATGATCGTGTCGACGGCCAGCGCCGTCTTGCCGGTGCCGCGATCGCCGATGATGAGCTCCCGCTGGCCGCGCCCGATGGGAATCATCGAATCGACGGCTTTCAGGCCCGTCTGCAGCGGCTCCTTCACGGAGCGGCGGTCCACCACGCCGGGCGCGTAGCGCTCGATCGGCCGAGACTCCTTGGCGGCCACGGGCCCCTTGCCGTCCATCGGCTCGCCCAGCGCGTTCACCACTCGGCCCACCAGCGCTTCGCCCACCGGCACCTGGGCGATGCGGTTGGTGCGCTTGACGACATCGCCTTCCTTGATCAGCGTGTCGTCGCCGAGCAGCACGGCG
>JBOHPM010000327.1:0-4206 GCA_050731715.1 Candidatus Rokuibacteriota bacterium | reverse complement strand
AGCCGGTACGGGGCCAGCCACACCGCCAGGCCCAGCAGGGGGACGGCCGCGGCCACCAGCAGGAGCAGGTGACGCGCCTGGCTGCCGGCCAGGTACAGCAGCGCCAGGGTCACCGCGATGAGCGTCAAGCAGTTGCCCAGGTCGGGCTGGGCCAGGATGAGGGCGGCCAGGCCCCCGGCCACGGCCAGGGGCGGCAGGAAACCGCGCCGCCAGTCGGCGAGGTCATCACGGTGCCGGGCCAGGAACGCGGCCAGATAGATGACGAGGGCCAGCTTGGCGAGCTCGGCCGGCTGGATCGACAAGGGACCCAGGCGTAGCCACCGCCAGGTACCGTTGATGGGCTGCCCCAGGGGGGGCAGCAGCACGAGGACGAGCATGACGCCGACCGCCACGAGGATGGGCCAGCCGAGGGCCTCGAGCCGCCGGTAGTCGACGTGCAACGCGCCCAGCAGGCAGGCGGCACCGAGCAGGGCCCAGAACAGCTGCTTCTTGAGGAACAGGTAGGGATCGGCGAAGCGATCGGCGGCGACGATGGCGCTGGCCGAGTAGACCATCACGACCCCGAGCGAGAGCAGCAGCACCGCCACCCCGAGCAGCCACCAGTCCGGCCGCAGCACACGCGGCATTAGTCGTACTGGGGGGGAGCGACCGCCGCTCCCGTTGTACGAAGGGGGCTACGCCCCCCTCGGTCTCCCCCGGCCCCAGACCCCCCCACCGGTTCGAGGACCGGGCTTCTCACGCCAGGCCGCCGACCAGGCCGCGGAAGACGTCGCCCCGGTGCTCGAAATCCTGGAACATGTCGAAGGACGCACAGGCCGGAGAGAGCAGGACGACGTCGCCCGGCCCCGCGACCGTTCGGGCCGCGTGCAGCGCCGCCTCCAACGACACCGCGGGCGTGATCGGGATCCCCACGGCCTGCAGCGCCGCGCCCACGACGGGCCCGTCCTGGCCGATCACCACCGCGTGGACCACCCGCCCACGGGCAGCCTGGGCCAACGGCCGAAAGTCCTGTCCCTTGCCGATGCCGCCGGCGAGGAGCACGATGCGCTCCTCGAAGCTCTCCAGGGCGCGGATGGTGGAGGCGACGTTCGTGCCCTTGGAGTCGTTGTAGTACTGGACCCCCTTGAGGTCACGGACGAACTCGATCCGGTGCGGCACGCCGCGAAAGCGAGCGATGGCCCGCCGGATGGCCGCCGGCGCGACCCCGGTCCAGAGGGCGCAGGCGGTGGCCGCCAGCACGTTCTCCACGTTGTGGGCCCCGCGCAGGAAGATCTCGCCGAGCGGAGAGATCTGCTCCACGTGCCCGTTGAGGTTGGCCGCGATCCAACCGTCCCTGACGAACACGCCGTGCTCGAGGGGCCGCCGGCGGCTGAACCACACCACGCCGGCCCGGGTGCGGGACGCCAGCGCTCGGGTGCCGTCATCGTCGGCGTTGAGGACTGCACAGTCGGCCTCGGTTTGGTTGAGGAAGATGCGGGCCTTGGCCTCGACGTAGGCGTCGAAACTGCCGTGCCGGTCCAGGTGATCGGGGGTGACGTTGAGGACCGCCGCCACCCGCGGATGGAACGCCTCGATCGTCTCCAGCTGGAAGCTCGACGCTTCGCAGACCACGAGGCCGTCGGCCGGGAAGGTCAGCGCGTGAGCCGCCAGCGGGGTTCCGATGTTGCCGGCGACCAGGACCGGACGGGCCTGCTCGGCGAGGAGGGCTCCGGTCAGGGTGGTCGTCGTGGTCTTGCCGTTGGTGCCGGTGATGGCCAGCGTCTCGGCCTCCAGGGCGCGCCAGCCCAGCTCGAGCTCGCCCACCAGCGGCGTGCCGGCGGCCTGGGCGGCGGCCAGCTGAGGCGAACCCAGCGGCACGCCCGGGCTCACCACCACGAGGGCCGCGTTGTGCACCGCCTCGGGGTACACGCCGCCCACGAGGACGCGCACGCCGAGCCGGGCCAGGTCCCGGACCTCGGGACCGAGGGCGGCCAGCGGTTTGGTGTCGGTCGCCACCACGCGCGCCCCCGCCGCGTGGAGCAGGCGGACGGCCGCCATGCCGCTACGGGCCAGGCCCACCACGGCCACGACCCGGCCCCGCAGGGACTCCAGATACGCGCGTCCCCGGGTCGCCAGGTCTTCCTCCAGCATGCTCATTCGGATGGCCATTCTCGGCATGGCACCGCCTCCGCGTGAGAGGGTCGGGCAGTGAAGGGACTCGTCATCGCAGCTTGAGCGTCGAGAGCGCCAGCAGCGCCAGCGCGAACGAGACGATCCAGAAGCGGACGACGATCTTGGGCTCGGCCCAGCCCGCCAGCTCGTAGTGATGGTGCAGCGGAGCCATGCGGAAGATCCGCCGTCCGGTGAGCTTGAAGCTCGCGACCTGCAGGATCACCGAGGCGGCCTCCACCACGTAGAGGCCACCGATCAGGGGCAGCAGCAGCTCGGACTTGGTCAACACGGCCAGGGTGCCGACGGCCCCCCCCAGCGCCAGCGAGCCCACGTCGCCCATGAACACCTGGGCAGGATGACAGTTGAACCAGAGGAAGCCGATGGCCGCGCCGATCAGGGCCCCGCAGAACACGCTGAGCTCGCCGGCCCCCTTGACGTTGATGATCTTGAGATAGTCGGCGGCCCGGAAGTTGCCCGTCAGGTAAGCCAGGATGCCGAAGGCGCCGCCGGCCATGATGATGGGGCCGATGGCCAGGCCGTCGAGCCCATCGGTCAGATTGACCGCGTTCGAGGCGCCGACGATCACCAGCATCCCCACCGGGATCCACCACCAGCCCAGGTCGAGGATCCAGCCCTTGAGGAACGGAATGGCCAGGACCGGCTCCCAGCCGTTGGCGGGGGGCTGCCAGAACACGATCTGCAGCACGCCGAAGGCCACGGCCAGCTGCAGGCCCATCTTCGCGCGCGCCGACAGGCCCCTGCGCCGGCGAAGCTTGATCGAATCGTCCCACAAGCCGATGAGCCCGAACCCCAGCGTGCCCGCCACCACCACCCAGACATAGCGATTCATGAGGTTCGCCCACAGCAGCGTGGACAGCAGCAGGGCGACCAGGATCACCAGGCCCCCCATGGTGGGCGTGCCCCTCTTCGTGCGGTGCCGCTCCGGCGTGTCCTCGCGCACCGTGTCGTTGCCGCGCTGCCGGGTGCGCAGACGCTGGATGATCAGGGGCCCGACGACCAGCGAGATCACCAGGGCCGAGATCAGGGCCATCACCGATCGGAACGTCAGATAGCGGAAGACGTTGAAGACGATGTGCTCGGTGGCCAGCGGAACGAGGAGATGGTACAGCATCGCTCGGGCTCATTTCTCCTCGGCCCGGCTCAGGCGCGCGGCCAGCGCATCCGCGATGCGCTCCATCCGCATCCCGCGCGAGCCCTTGATGAGGACGAGGTCACCCGCGGCCAGCCGCTTGAGCAGATGGGCTACGGCGTCCTCGAAGGTGGCGGCGTGGTAGGCCTCGGCCAGACCCTGCTGCCGGGCCACCTCCACCGCGGTCCGCATCTGCGGCCCCATGGCCACGAACACCGAGGCGCCGGCGGCCGCCACCCGCCGTCCCACCTCGCGGTGGGCGGACTCGCCGGCTGCCCCCAGCTCGAGCATGTCCCCCAGCACCACGACCAGGCGGCTGCCCCCCCGATGGGCGACGGCGGTGTCCAGGGCCGCCTGCACGGAGGCGGGGTTCGCGTTGTACGTGTCGTCGAGGATCCGGACCCCGTCGGCCTGCCGCCACACGCAGCGGCCCTTGACCGGACGGGCCGCCTCCAGGCCGCGCGCGATCTCGGCGAGGTCGAAACCCAATGCGATGCCGACGGCGATGGCGGCCAGGGCATTGCTCACGTTGTGACGGCCAACGAAACCCAGCCGCACGGCCTGGCGCTCGCGGCCGGCGACCACGGTGAACTGCAGCCCGGCGGCCGTCTCCACCACGTCGCCCACGGCGCGCACGGCCGCCGTCTCGGCCACGCCGAACGTCTTGACGCGCGCGATCGTGTCTCGCGCCATATCGGCCACCCGGGGATCGTCGGCGTTGAGGATCGCCCACCCCTCGGGGCCGAGCGCGCGGACGAGGGCCGCCTTCTCCTCACGCACCCCGGTCAGCGAGCCGAGGAACTGGGTGTGGACGGCGGCGACGCTGGTCACCACGCCCAGCGTGGGAGCGGCCAGGCCCGCCAGGTACGCGATCTCACCCGGTTGATTCGTGCCGATCTCGACGA